>CAYWDE010000100.1:0-6714 GCA_964456885.1 uncultured bacterium
GACGCAGATCACGGCCTTCCCTGGTCCCCTGAGAGAGCAACTGCTCGCCCAGCGCGATGCTTCGTTCCGCGAGCCATACGGGGATGCCGGGGCGAATTTCGGTTAGCTCCTCGATCATCATGGCTCTGCAGCTCTCTGGGTTTGGAGGGCAGAACTTCTCTTTCCACGGCTATCTGCCAAGAGAGGGGGCTGAGTTGGAGGCGAAGATCCGGGAGTTGGAGAAGCGGCCAGGGACTCAAATCTGGATCGAAGCTCCCTACCGGTCGGCAAAAATGTTGGAGGCTCTGAAAAAAACGTTGCAGCCGAACACAAGGCTCTGCGTCGCCGTCAATCTGACTACACCTACTCAAAGAGTTGTCTCTCAAATAGCTGGGCGCTGGAGGGAAAAATCGTTCCCCCTAGAAAAAGAGCCGGCTGTTTTTCTCATTGGATAAATTTTCTTGACTCTCTTTTTTAGATCTTCAATAAGGGCGATTATAACCAACCTGGAGATCTGGATGATCAAGAGCGGAAAAAAAGTGTCTATGGAATATACCGTCTTTCTAATTGATGGGACGCAGATCGACAGCAATGTGGGCGAAGAGCCTCTAGTCTTTGTTCATGGGATGCATCAAGTGTTTCCCGCTCTTGAAGATGCAATCATTGGATTGAAAGCAGGGGATACTACGCAAGTGACCCTCAAAGCGGAACAAGCTTATGGTCCGGTAGTTCCTGAAGCGTATAGAGAAGTCGACTTAGAGACGGTCCCTGCCCCTTACCGTTACGCGGGAGCTGTTCTCGGTGTACAAGACCCTGCAGGGGGGGTATATCCGATCCGGGTGCACGAAATTAAAGGGGAAAAAGTGGTCCTCGATTTCAACCATCCTCTCGCAGGAAAAGCGCTCCGCTTCGATGTGAAGATCACCGGCGTGAATTAATTTTTCTTTAAAGGGGGATGTGTTTCAATATCCCCATTTCCTTATTTTTTTCGGGCTTTAAAGGTTTTTTGGCTAGACGATTTCAGAGGCGACAGTGTCGTAAAAGAGCATCCCTTGCTCTGTCAATTTAAGTTTAGATCCCTCTTGAGCGAGAAATCTGAGATTTTTCAGCTTTTCAAGGGCCCCTTTTGTTTCGAGGGGAATCTCAAAAGTTTCTATATCGATCCCCTCTTTCAACCTTAAGCGGACGGCGAGGAGTTCGTTGATATTGGCGGGGTAGGGGAGTTTTTCCCGGAAATCGACAGGGGATTGGTTGCTTTCGAGCGCTTTGGCGTAGCGGTGGATGTTGGCGATATTCCGGAACCGCTCCCCATCCCAGTAGCTGAAGGCGGAGGGGCCAAAGCCGAGAAACGGGCGGCCTGTCCAGTAGCCGAGGTTGTGGCGCGACTCGTAGCCGGGGAGGGCGAAGGCGGAGATTTCGTACCGTTTAAGACCGATTTGATCCAGTTTTTCGAGCGCTGTTGTGAGGAGTCGGAGCGATAGATCTTGTGGGGGGGTGACCACTTTTCTTTTGTGGAAGGAGGTGTGGGGCTCGATCGTCAGATTGTAGAGGGAGAGGTGTTGGATCGGGAGATCGGAAAGTTGGTCGAGGGTGTAGCGCCAGCTCTCCTCTGTCTGGCCGGGGAGGTCGTACATGAGATCGATGGAGATGTTGGTGAAGCCAGCTTTCCGGGCGTTGTGGATCGCCTGTTTCGCCTTTTCTGCAGAGTGGATCCGTTCGAGGGTCTGGAGGGAGCGGTCATCGAGCGATTGAACCCCGAGGCTGAGGCGGTTGATCCCAATGGAGCGGAAATGGGCGAAGAGTTCAGGGGTAGCCTCTTCGGGATTGGCCTCGATAGTGATTTCACAGTCGGCCGCTTTAAGGATTTTTTGTAGGACCTCTTGGGTATGGTTGAAGAGAGAGGGGGTTCCGCCGCCAAAATAGATCGAAGTGATTGTTTTCCCTTCTAAAAGAGGGAGCTGCTGGTCCCACTCAAGGGCAAGGGAGTCTGCCAGCAGCTTTTGATGGGGCAATCGGTTAGGGATCACGTAGAAATGGCAATAGGGGCATTTCTTCGTGCAGAAAGGGATGTGAAAATAGAGAGAGATCACCAGTTATCTGCGTCTGGGTCTTCGAGAATTCCCCGTTTCCAACGATTCCGGTCTGAAAAGGGGTCTTCATCATCCTCTTCTTCAACGATCGTTGATTCCCCTTCTTCGGTGCCGCCGCCGCCAGCGCCCCCTTCAGTCTCCTCTTCGGTGATCGTCTCCATGTCGTAGGCTTCGGTCTCCATGTCGAGACCCGCATCGGTCATATTATCACCCATGTCCATATCGGGGAGGGTGTGTGGTTCAGCGTAGGCTTGCCTTGATGGGGACCGTTTTGGAGTGACATATTCCTCAAGTTCGCCGCTCTCTTTCATAAAGCGAAGACGTTCTTTCTCTTCATCGATTTTTGTCTGGAGGGAACGGATCTCCTCTTTATGCTTCACAATGTCTTTCTTAGGTACAAGACCTAAGTTCATCCACTGTTCAAGATCTTCCAGTTCTGTCTCTAATTTTTTTAGTCTTTCGCTTTTAATATTCATTGCCTTCTAACCATTGCTTTCTATTTGTCCCCCCTCTTCCTAGCCTATATAAGAAAAAATGTAAATATTTTCTTAAAAAGTGTCTCAGACTTTTTTCTCAAAAGGGGACAGAGAGAGGTTTTTACTAAAAAATGGAGTTTTTTGCAAGTTGGATCTTATTTGGAAATTGTGATATCGAGGGAAATGGAGGCCGTATGCCCGAATTTCCTGACCATGCCCAATTGGCCAATATCGGTTTGATTGAAGAGCTCTATAGCCGTTACCTTGCCGATCCAGAGAGCGTTGAACCCTCATGGCGCCATTTTTTTGAGGGGATTGACTTCGGGGCCTATTTATATAAGCGGGGGGTTGAACCAGCTCCAGACTCGTCAAATTTGCGCATTTACGAATTGATTCAAGCTTTTCGCCGTTATGGGCATTTACTCGCAAAATTCAATCCGCTTGAATTGGGAGAAAAAAAAGCGGCTGAGCTCGATTTAGAAAAACTTGGGTTTTTCAATTCAGAGATGGATCAGCTTTTCCCTACATTGGGCTTTTGCGGGAAAAAAGAGGCGCCTTTAAAAGAGATCATTGCGGAGCTCAAAGAGATCTACTGCGGTCCTATCGGCTTTGAATGTACCGATTTAGGGAATCGGGAGCTTGAGGAGTGGATTCAGAAACTGATCGAACCAAAACTGATGATCCAACCCTCTATCGAAGAGAAACATCTACTGCTTGATTACCTCAATAAATCGGAAGTTTTTGAGGCCTTTCTCCATACGAAATATGTGGGGCAGACCCGCTTCTCTCTTGAAGGGGCAGAGACGATGATCCCCCTTCTGGCTCAGATGGTCGATTTTGGGGAGGCTTTAGGGATTGAAGAGGTGCTGATCGGGATGGCCCATAGAGGGCGGCTCAATGTTTTGACCAACATCCTCAATAAACCGCTCCAATCGATCTTTACCGAGTTTGAAGATGATACAACCCTCTCCTATTCGGGAAATGACGATGTGAGATACCACATGGGATTTGTGGGGAAATTCAAACAGGTGACAGTGGAGATGGCAGCGAATCCGTCCCATCTCGAATCGATAGATCCTGTGATCCTTGGGCAAACATTTGCCAAGCAGCAGACGCGTGGAAAAGATAAGACGGCCCCAATCCTGATTCATGGGGACGCTTCTGTTGCTGGACAAGGGGTGGTCTATGAGACGCTCCAACTGATGAATCTCCCCTCCTATTCGGTGGGGGGGACGATCCACTTAGTTGTGAATAATCAGATCGGGTATACGACCCTCCCTATAGAGGGGCGATCGACCCGCTATTGCACCGATATCGCAAAAACATTTGGCTCTCCGGTTTTCCATGTCAATGCAGAAGACCCAGAGAGTTGCCTCTTTGTTGGTAAATTAGCGGTGGAGATCCGGCAAAAATTCCATTGCGATGTCTTCATCGACCTTCTGTGCTACCGGAAATATGGGCACAATGAGGGGGATGAGCCATCTTACACGCAGCCGCTCCAATACAAATTGATCCGCTCTAAAAAATCGATCCGGCAGCTCTATTACGAACGGTTGCTATCGGAGGGGAAATTAGAGAAGAAATTGGCCGAAGCTCTCGATCTGCAGTTCAAAGAGACGATGAAAAAAGAGCTCGCGACGGCTCAAGAAAAACTCCAGAATCAACCAGCTGAAAAAGCTCCCCTCTCTTTAGATCTATTCACCCCTTTTAAATCGGCCGTCGATCCAAGTATCTTGAAAGGGGTGATCGAGACGTTTTGTAAAGTGCCGGAGGGATTTCATCTCCATCCTAAATTGCAAAAATGGGTGAATGATCGCCTCTCTGCACTGAATGGAAATATCGATTGGGCGACAGGGGAGTGCCTCGCTTTCGGCTCCCTTCTTCAAGAAGGGGTCCCTATCCGCTTAGCAGGGCAAGATTCCCAAAGGGGGACCTTTAGCCATCGCCATATGATCTGGATCGACTCAGAGAGCGCTAAACCCTATTGCCCTCTTTCCCAGTATAAAGGGGGGCTCGATGTGGTGAATTCCCCGTTAACCGAATATGCGGGGATGGGCTTTGAGTATGGATATAGCTGGTCAGCAATCAATTCCCTTGTTCTTTGGGAAGCGCAGTATGGGGATTTCAATAACGGAGCGGAGATCATCATCGATCAGTATATCGTAAGCGCTGAACAAAAATGGGGCTCTACCTCCTCTTTGACCCTTCTACTCCCTCACGGATATGAGGGGGCCGGTCCTGAACACTCCTCGGCTAGAATAGAAAGGTTTTTACAACTTTCGGCAGAAAACAATATCCAGGTTGTTAACCCGTCGACCCCTGCCCAATATTTTCACCTTCTCCGAAGACAGGCCCTTAGAAAAGTGAAAAAGCCTCTTATCGTCTTCACCCCAAAGAGCCTTTTGAGATCGGCCGCTTGCACAAGTAAACTCGACGCTTTCACAAACGGTTCCTTTAAAGAGCTGTTAGATGATTTAGTGCCTCCCCAATCGGCGAAACGGCTCATCTTCTGTTCGGGAAAAGTCTTTTACGATCTTTTAGCCGCTCGGAAACGTTCCGATGTGGCGATTGTCCGGATCGAGCAGCTCTATCCGCTCAATGAGGAGATGCTCAAACAGTTGATCGAGAAATACAGAGGATTTACCGACTGTCTGTGGGTCCAAGAAGAACCGGAGAACATGGGCGCTTGGAATTATATTCGGCCTCAACTACAAAAATATGTGTCGAAGCTTCTCTATGTGGGGCGTCCTTCCAGTGCAACGACCTCGACTGGGTCGAATAAGAAACATAAACAAGAGCAAGCGGCTCTTTTACAATCGGCTTTTGGTGAATCATGAAAGTAGAGATTAAAATTCCCAAAATGGGGGAATCGATTGTTGAAGCGACAATCGGGAATATTTTGAAATCTTCAGGCGCTATCGTCCGAGCCGATGAAGAGATTTTAGAGATCGAGACTGAGAAAGTGAATCAGGTCCTCCCTGCCCCAGCAGCTGGAAAATTAGAGCTCACCGTCAAAACAGGGGATACGGTTAAAGTGGATCAGGTGATTGGGACAATCGACACCTCTGTCGCAGCGCCAGCTCCTGAAAAAACAGCTCCTCCTCCAAAAGGGGAGCCTAAAAAGGAGACTACATCCTTACCGCCCGTCCGGAAAACGGTCGATGAGTATGTCTCCGAGGTGACAAAGCCTATAGCTCCTAAAGTTCCTGTAGAGGTGGTTGCAGCTCCCCGTGTCTCTGGAAGGGAGACGCGGAAAAAAATGACAAAGCTCCGCCGTGTGATTGCCGAACGGCTCGTCCAAGTGAAAAATGGGACTGCGATGCTCACGACCTTCAATGAGGTCGATATGAGCTCAGTGATGAGACTGCGTGAAGAAAATCAGGAGAATTTTGTCAAAAAACATGGGGTTAAACTCGGATTTATGTCGTTTTTTGTCAAAGCGTGCGTCTCTGCTTTGCAGAAATTTCCCGATATCAATGCGAGAATTGATGGGGATGAGATCGTCTATCACCATTTTTATGACATCGGGATTGCTGTTGGAACAGAAAAAGGGCTTTTTGTCCCTGTGATCCGAAATGCCGATCAGCTCTCCTATGCGGAGATTGAGAAACAGCTCAAAGTATATGCCGATAAAGCGCGGAGTGGGACGATCTCGATCGATGAGATGCAAGGGGGGACTTTTACAATCACAAATGGAGGGGTCTACGGCTCCATGTTGTCGACCCCGATCCTCAATCCCCCTCAAAGTGGGATTTTGGGGATGCACAATATTGTGAAACGTCCCGTTGTAGTGGACGATCAGATCGTGATCCGGCCGATCATGTATCTTGCCCTCAGTTACGATCACCGGATCGTCGATGGGAAAGAGTCGATCGCCTTTTTAATGCACATTAAACAGAACTTAGAAGAGCCAGCGAGGTCCCTGCTTGACTTATTATGTTGTTGTGATAGGATAGGGGCCTGGCGGGTATGTAGCTGCGATACGGGCGGCGCAGCTAGGGCTAAAAACTGCCTGCATTGAAAAAAACAAAACGCTTGGCGGAACTTGTCTCAATGTGGGGTGCATCCCCTCTAAGGTGTTGCTCCACGATTCGGAACAGTCGACCGATTTCCCAAAGATGATGGAGAGGAAATCGAAAGTGATCTCCGGGTTTACTTCAGGGATCGAT
>CAYWDE010000101.1:0-6691 GCA_964456885.1 uncultured bacterium
TGATCGGTGACAATCACATCAATCCCATTTTGAACGACCTCTTCGATCTCTTTGGCGGCTGTGATGCCGCAATCGACGGTGATCAGGAGGGTGCAAGCGTGCTCAAGTGCATTTTCAAGGGCGTCTCCGATGAGGCTTTTTTTCATGCTGGCCCGATTGGGGACATCGAAGAAAACTTTGGCTCCTACAGCGCGCAAAAATTCGGTCAGGAGGGTAGCCGCTGTCATCCCATCTACATCGTTGTCTCCATAGACTAAAATTGCCTCTTTTTTGTGGATCGCTTGTAGGATCCGATATACTGCTTTATCCATGTCGGGGAAAAGATCGGGATCGAATAGATTGGGGAGTTTTGCGTAGAGATATTCATGAATCTCTTCCATCGTTTTAAAGCCGCGGGAAATCAAAATCTGAGCTGTTACTGGATGGATATTGAATTCAGAGATAATTTGTTGAAATAAGTGGGGGTTTTTCTCGGGATAAACCCACAATGGCTCTCGTGATCTGGCTAGTAGATGAGAAGACATATTTTCCCGAGATAATATTTCCTGGAGTCTATCGGTCTCCTCTATTAAAAGGAAGGGTCAAACACTTTTTGAACCCTCCCTTTATCAGAGATGTTTTCTTCTCTAGACGTTTTCAACTATAGCTTCCTCTTCCCGTTTATGGAAGAAGAGCATTAAAGGAGACGCGATATACCAAGAGGAGAGGGTTCCAAAAAAGACCCCTATCGTCATCACTAATGCAAAGCTGAAAATCGATGAACCTCCGAGGAGAACCAGAGCGACCAAGACCAAAAGAGTGGTTCCTGAAGTGATTGCTGTTCGACTTAAAGTTGTATTTAATGCGTGATTGACAATCGTGGCGAGAGGTTTATTTCGGGTGAGGCGCATCTCTTCTCTAATCCGGTCAAAGATAATGATCGTGTCGTTTAAAGAATATCCGACGATGGTCATAATCGCTGCAACGGTGTTGAGATCGATCTGCACAGGGATACCGACCGCGTGAAGGATCCCCATCAGTCCAAGGGTGATGAGCACGTCATGGAGAAGGCAAATGATCGAGGCCGCTGCGAATTTATATTCAAAGCGGAAAGTGATGTAAATGAAAATGCAGATGAAAGAGATGAAGAGTCCAATGAGAGCATTGTTTCTCATGCTGTCTGACATTTGACCGCTCATGGCTGTCCAGTTTGCATCTATCTGGTTAAGTGATTTCTTTGTCAAGCTAAGTCCTTGATCTTGAATGGCTTGCATCACCCACTCGATCCTTGGATTTGTTTGATTTTTCGTCTCGAGAGGCATTTGGAAAAACGGTTTTCCCGGTTGTTCCATGCTCGTTCCAAACAAGAGGCGCAACTGGTTTGTCGGATTTAGCTCCCGAATTTGGAAATCTTGATTTGAGGCTCCATGAGCAGTTAAGGCTTTCTCTACCGATTGGAGGTAGTTAGTTTCTGCCGCTGGCTCGATTTCCAAATGGAGAGAATAGCCGCCTGTAAAATCCATTCCAAAAATGGTTGCTCTTTGCGCATAGACCAAATAGCTGCCGATGAGGATGATCGCGGAGGCAATAGCAAAAGCGATTTTCCCCCTTTTCAAAAAGTCGATCGACTTCGCTTGCACCCAGTTTGCCATAGTGAGCATGGTATGTTTCGGATTTTGGACCCACCCGTTGAAGTAGAAACGGGTCATAAATAGGGCTGTGAACATCGAAGAGACAATCCCGATGATCAGGGTGATCGCAAATCCTTTAATAGGGCCCGCATCAAAATTGAGTAAGATCAGCGCGGCAATAATCGTTGTCACGTTGGAGTCTATGATTGCGCTATAGGCTTTTTGGTAACCTGCAGAGATCGCTGAAGCGATCCGACCTGTATGGGCAAACTCCTCTTTGATCCTCTCAAAAACGAGTACGTTCGCATCAACCGCCATCCCCACTGTGAGGATGATCCCGGCAATACCAGCCAAAGAGAGGGTGGCGCCAATATTTTGCAAAGTAGCCCAAAGAATGAGAAGGTTGAATAAGACGGCAACAGCTGCAACAAGCCCTGCAAACCGGTAGTAGGCGATCATCGAAATGATGACCAATAAGAGGGCGACAATCGTAGCGATAATCCCTTGGTTCCGATCTTTAAGGCCCAGTTCTGGACTCACATTTTTCTCAGAAAGGATATGGGGAGTGAAACTTAAGGATCCCGCTTTTAGATCGGCAGCGAGCTGATTCACTTCTCTTTGAGAAAAGCTGCCGCTGATCGAGGCGTTGTCCCTGATCACTGCATCCAAGGTTGGAGCGCTAATCACTGTGTCATTCAAAATCGCTGCCATGCGCCAGCCACGTCCGTTGGAGTATTGTTCTAAATCGGTTCCAAGGACTTTTTCTCTAGCATAGCGAGAGGTCCAACTTTGTAAGATATTTCTTGGGTTGATTTTCTGTCCGTTACGGCCCAAAGTAGAGCTGATGATTTCGAAATTGAGGGAATTCCCTTTTTGAGGATCGTAGTGGGATTGGATCGAAGTGAGTTGGGATCCTTCTAGAGCGTAATTGCAGAAAACAAGGAGGAGTGGATGGGACTGTTGGTGCCATTCTTTCGGGTGATCTCCTCGGATCAGAGCAATTTTTGATACAGATTCGTCAATCGATGTGTCGAGAGTCCGATTTTCAGGTGATTGGAGCTGGAGTCCATTTTCACGAAGGGTGCGAGCCGCTTCAGAAATATTTTCCCCATTGAGGTGTTTCCAAGCGATCTCATTGATGCTTTGTGGCTCTTTTCTATTTGTGACAACAGCCTCATTCCAAACTTCCTGTAAGAACCTTTGCGCAGAGGCGGCAAATGGAGAAGAAAGGGAGGAGAATTTTTCATTGACCACATGAAAATACATAGAGGAGGCTTTGATCAACTCAGAGGCGGAGAGCGATTGGGAACCAGGGAAATCGAGGACGATATTATTTCCGAGTTGCCGAATAGCCACTTCGGAAACACCCATCTTATTAACTCGATTGTAGAGCTCGTTGATCCCTTGTTTAATTTCAATTTCATCTTTCACAAGCTGATTATTCGCGTCGCGCAATTCGATTTGAACCGTTTTTCCTCCAGAGAGATCAAGGCCCCAGCGGATCACCCTTTTCTCGTCGCCTCTGCGCAATTTCCGTAAAGAGAGGGAGAGATTGCTGAGAAAGACATTTTTTGTCGGTTTTGGAATCCGGAAATGGGCGGAAGGTTCTAGTCTTACTTGAGCTGCATTATACTCATCTTCCCACTTCATGAGATCTTCGTGAATCTTCGTATCGATCCGATTTTCTGTAATGAGTCTCTGTTCGAGATTAGAGAGTTCTAACGTCGCATAAACTCCTGTCCCTTTCACTTGGAAATTTTCCCGAGTTGCCCCAAGAAGTGAATGGTAGTAGTCTTGTCTTTCAAAAACGAGTTCTTCTTTGAATCCCCGGTATCCTTGAAAACCGTATTGGTGAAGGAGGGTGATAAGAGTCCGGAAATCGGAATTAAAGAGGAGGGCTTGTTCAGAGTCTGGAAATTCTTGATAGTTTTTTTGGATCTGATCGATCCCCTTGGCAATGACGGTGAGGCTCCTATTCTCTTCAGAAGGGGCGTGGACAACAAGGCTCAACGCTTTCTGGTCAACAGGTAATTTTTCAAAGGAAGCTGCATCTACGATGCTTAAATTTTGTAAATCTGGGTGTTGTGGTTGCCAACGGGTTTGAAGAACCGCGAGAATCTCTTCTGCTTGGGCTTTTCCGATTTGTTCTAAATTGAGTACTAGAAAACTCGATGTATCGGGAAGAGTATGGAGCGGAATCGTATATTTATCCTCCTCCATAGAGAGAGACTCATTGCTGAATCGGGATATTTTAGCCGCTTCATTGATAAGGAGCTGTTTTAACCGGGCAGGATCGACGTCTGGGTGTAGCTTCAAAAGGATCTGTTCGTTGGCCCAATCGATCGTTAGTTCAGAAAAGAGGGGGTTGCGGTTCCCGATCCTAAGAGTGTCTCTTCCGTTTAGGGCTGTTTTGATTTCGTTAACACTCCAAGGAGTTTCTCCCGACCCGAAAAGCGCTTCATGTTTTTTTAGAAATTTTTCGGCGCTGATAAGTAAGGTCTCTTTTTCCCTGAATTGAGGCTGTTTTTTGAGTTGATCGCGCCCCTCATCAAACGCGTTAATAAGACCTTGAATTGCTGCAGATTTGTTGGTGAAAGGGCCTTGTGTAAAGCTAGCCGCATAGCGGTTTGCAACCGTTTTATCGGTCTCTTCTAATTCAGAAATCGTTTGAATCTGTAAAGCGAGTGTTTCAAGAAGTCTTGGATTGAGGGAGGCTAACGCATAAGCTTGTTCACTCGGACCTGCAATCGCATAGGCTACTTGGGCGGCTCGATCGATCATTAACTCCCGATAGAGGGGGGATTCTTTTGAAGCAAAGGAGAAATATTTTTGATCAAGAGTCAGGGGGATCCGGCGCTGAATAATCACCTCTTTCCCATTTTCCTCTTGGGCACCCAATCTCAATTGAGCAGGAGTAAAGGGGATCAATGCTCCTGCTTCTGGGAAAAATTTCCGAAATTTAGCAGCATCTTCTAAATTGGCAAAGGTGAGGACCCAATTGGGACCTTCCGCTTTAATCTCTTGGGGTTTTACACGGATCAGTTCGGAGAAAGAAGCGATCCAATTCTTTGAGTCGGCCTCGAGTTCAGCCACTCTTTTCGCAATAGAATTAGAAATTTCTTCAGCTTGCCTTTCGTTAATTGGGCTTTTCAAGGGTTTGAGATAATAAAAGACAGTAGGGAGAATATTATGAAAGGTCAATACAATGACTGATAAAATGAGAAATAATTGCCACTTCTTCTGTTTTTCCATTAAAACCTGCCTCTATGAATTGAAACAAGATAGCGGAAAGGGGGCATGTTGTCCAGAGTCAATTGTTGATTTGACTTTTGAACGGTCTTCAAAAAAAAATTCAGTTTAATTTTCCCTACAGGAAAAGGGGATATTTCAGAAAAAAGTTCCCGCGATTTGGCTATTCCGATATGATTGCCACAATCTAAAAGGTTATTATGTCCAAAAATGGAACCTCTGTTGCTGTTGTTGGGATGCAATGGGGCGATGAGGGGAAGGGGAAAGTTATTGATCTCCTTTCAGAAAACGCGCGCCATATTGCACGGGCGCAAGGTGGCAATAATGCCGGCCATACGATTGTTGTATCTGGTAAGGAATTTCGATTTCACTTGATCCCGTCAGGAATTCTCTATTCCCATACAAAATGTTATATCGGTGGAGGAACTGTAGTCGATCCGGTTTCTCTTTTAACAGAAATTGAAGAGCTTAAGAAGAACGGGATCTCTGGTGTAAATCGGCTTTATATTTCTATCTATGCTCATATTGTATTCCCTTATCATCGACTTATCGATCAGCTTTCGGAAAAGCAAAAAGGGAGCGCCTCAGTCGGAACAACAGGGAGAGGGATCGGCCCCTGCTATACTGATAAAATCAGCCGTTGCGGGATCCGGTTAGCAGATCTCCTTTCCCCAGATACTTTCCGCACTAAATTGCAGGCGGCGGTAGCTCAAAAAAATCGGGAATTAGAAAAATTTTATACCCACCCCCCCATAGATTGGGAACCTATTTTTAAAGAATATTCCCTTTATGCAAAAGAATTAGCCCCTTTTGCAGCTCCTGTCGAAGAGATGCTGTATACAGCGACTAAGAAGGGGGAGAAAATTTTATTTGAGGGGGCTCAAGGGGCCCTTTTAGACATCACCTTTGGCACCTACCCATTTGTCACCTCTTCTTGTACCTTATCTGGTGGGATCTCTGCAGGACTTGGAGTTGGCCCTTCGAAAATCGATCAGACGGTCGGAGTGACAAAAGCTTATACAACCCGTGTTGGAAATGGCCCTCTTCCCACAGAGCTTTCTTCTTCTGAAATGGCCCTTTTCCCAGATCATATGACCTCCAGAGAAGTGGGGACGACTACAGGGAGAAAGCGGAGAATGGGTTGGTTTGATGCTTTTTTAGTCCGCCATACGATTTGTTTGAATGGGGCTGATACGCTAGCCCTCATGAAGCTCGACATTCTCGACCAGGTTGATGAGATTAAAATTTGTACTGGGTATAAACATTGCAAAATGTTCCCTGCAACGATTGAGGCTTTAAGCGAGGCGGTCCCCATCTACGAGACCCATCGAGGCTGGAAACAATCAACGAGGGAAGTAAAAGTATATAAAGATCTACCCCCTCTTGCAAAGGCGTATGTGCGCCGTATTGAGGAGTTATGCGAAATTCCTGTTTCTTTGATCTCCGTAGGGCCTGAAAGGGAAAAGACTCTTTGGTTAGACCGGTTTTTTAATGAATGAACATATGACCGCTCACACCTTTGAGATTCTAGATCCGAAGTCCATTTACTCTCATGAAGAGCTGTCTCAAATCGATCCATCCCGAGTTCCTAAACACATCGCCATTATCATGGATGGGAATCGGCGCTGGGCTAAACAAAATGGGCTACCCCCTATGATGGGACACTGGGAAGGGGCGGAGACTCTAACAGAAATTATTAGGGGCTCTTCAGAGCTTGGAGTAAAAACTTTAACTGTTTACGCTTTCTCGACTGAAAACTGGGGAAGGCCTCCAGCTGAAGTTGAAGATCTGATGAATATTCCGGAGATAGGCCCGGTTATGGCCGAATCGAT
>CAYWDE010000102.1:0-6678 GCA_964456885.1 uncultured bacterium
ATGCTATCGAAGTTGACTTTCACACGCATGCTCTCTTCATCTGGACTAATCTTATTGGGGACGACCACATCCATAGAGATCCCCATATCTTTCATCACTTCATTAGTGTTTCTTCCATCCAAACTTCTGAGCTTCCTATCTTCTAAGTCGAGTTTTCGATCTTTAGAAGATCCTGTAGAAAAATCGCCTAGAACCATCAGGCGAAGAGGGAGGTTCACTACAGCAGGCTCTCCGTTCACTTCTGTTTTGTATGTTATCGTCAGTCTAGACTTAGGTACTTCATCTTGGACAGCCATACTATGTTCTCCTTGTTTGTTTAGAAAAATGAGTGTCGAACGGTGTGTAAAAATCGAAGAGTGAGTTGGTTTTTGTAGGTGGGAAAGAATTAGGACTCATCGTCAACCCTCTTTCTTGATCTACAGCAAGACGCTGTAGGGAAGAAAAAATTATAGGCACCCTATCTTATTTGTAAATAAAAATTGTTTATTGAGTTTTTAAAGATTGGAAAAGGATGGATAGATTTTAGAGTGACCAGCTAAGATGTTCCATCACAAAAAAAGCAGAATCCTATGTGGGTCGATGAGAAAATTTATCAGGCTTATCTTGAAGAGCTCCAACAATTGGAAAAATTCAAAGCTTCTCATATCGCCATGTATGGGGAAACGCCTTTGGATTCAGAAGATCCAAATACGAAACGTTTAATTGAAGCCCTAGCTTTTTTTGGTGCTAGAGCACGTCTTCATGGGGTGAATCAAATCACACAGATCCATGAGCGTTTATTTCGGCAGTACTTTCCCTATCTAGTCAACCCTTTACCCGCTTTTGGGATGCTCCAGATCACCCCTTCGATCCGCTATCCGGAACGGGTGACCCTCCCTGCAGGCTCTGAACTGATTTTTAAAACCTCGAATCAACTCAAAGCCTCTTTTCAAACTTTAGAATCGTTGGATGTTTTTCCCCTTTTTCAAAAAAACTTCTCGTTTGAGAGGCATGAAGCGGCAGGTTGGCGGTGTTTGATTGAATATAATTCGCTCCATGTGAGCACAGAAGAGCTGGGCTCTATGAGATTTTATATCAATCATCTAAATAGCTTCTTCTCTTCGCTCCGCGTTCTGTTTGCCGTTCAACATACTTTTGTGAAAGCGCAGGTTTTTTATGATCCTACCGACATTCACCGTGAAGAGGGGCTAGAGTGTGGGGTGGAATTTGGTCCCGCTATCCACGACCGCTCGATTTTTTTTCATGAAATAGAACAGGTCCGCTCTCTTCTCCATTTTCCACAGCAAGAGCTTTTTCTTAAATTTTCTATCCCCCCTTGTAGAAAAAGGTGGAAAAAAATTGTTTTTTGCCTCGATTTCAACGAAAAGTGGCCCGATTCGATCCGGTTGAGTGCCGACTCTTTTCTCCCTTTTATTGTCCCTATTGCAAATTTCAAAAAAGCTCATGCAGATCCGATCATTTGCGATGGGACTAAGAACGTATATCCTCTTCTCCACCCAGAGCCTATTTATCAATTTGAGCTGCATACTGTGCTGAGTGTAGCTAAAATCCTCTCCAATGGGCTGAAGCCTTTAAAACCGGGTATTTTAGGGAAAATGGGGGAGAGTTTTGAGGTGGACTACTTTAATAAAGAACTCCTTTTAGACCTGCCCGATGCTTTTCAAAGCCCAGCAACTCTTGCAGTAGAGGCCCTTTGGACGCAGCCTTGGTTTTCCGACTATATGAATGTCGAGCTTGAGCTCCAATTCAAAGAGGCGCAAACATTTGGTTTAGGTGTCCGTTTGCTCGGATCTCTCCACAGACACGAGCAGACAGTTGAAGAAGACCCTAATTTTTTAATCCGCCTCCTTTCCCTTAAAAACCAAAATTATTTGCAGTTAAACGAAATTCTTTTTATCGTAAATGCGATGAAAAAATTAAGCGGTAGTTTTTTTGATCAGGTTCCCGATTGGATTCTCGAGCTGAAAACAAGGCAGAGGATGGATCAAAAAAATTTCGGGTCTGTCATAGAGTATGAATTTTTTCTGAAGGATTGGAATGGGCAAAAATGGGAAGTGGCACTCCTATTTTTCAAGTATGTAAACGATATGCTCAATAGTTGGCTTCCCCACTTTGACATAGAGACCATTGTCCATTTTCCTCAGAGCAAAAAACCTCTCATCATCAAACAAGGGAAAGATTATGAACTTTCGGTATTGGCAAGACATTTCTTTTTATCTCAATGAGATTGATCAAGAAAAAAGCGCTTTTAATAAAAAAGAGATCAGCACCGATTCTATCGAAGCTACCCGAAAGAAGATTAGCTACCTCTTGGAGCAGCTTAAAGTTGATCTTGAACAAAAAATCCATAAAGACCATGTCTCTTTAATCCTCTTCTCCCTCGTTGCGGGAGTAGATGAGCAGATGCAGAGTTTTGATTACAACCATCTAAAATCGCGCTGGATCCCTTTGCAAAAAGATTTCTATTCGGCCTACACGGCAGGGGAGCTCTTTTTTAAAACAATTGACGATATTCTGGATAATCCCAATGTCCCTGTTTTAGTATACGAAGTCTTCTATTACACACTCAAAAGGGGATTTCAGGGGAAATATCGGGACTCAAAGACGCAGCTTCAAAAATATTTAGATCTTCTCAAGGAGAAGATCCCTGTGACCCATTCCCCCTCAAATTTACCCCCCTCCGATCGGATCGCTCCTGAAAAATCGAGAGTGAAGGCTTGGCATTACTATGGTTTTGCCTCCCTACTCCTCGTAGGGCTCTATTTCTCTCTTTACCTTCTCTCTAATTGGGAGAGATGAATGGACGATCTCTATGTAGAAAGCTTTTTTCAACATAAAAGACCTCCTCCAAAAGCCCTAGTAGAGCCGATCGTTGAACTGCCAACCCCTAAAGCTGAGCTGCAGGTTTACTCTTTTTTAGGGCTTTTGCAGCAGGAACTCAATAAGCAGTTCAAAGACTTTTTTCCTATACAGAAACTATTACGGCAGATTGAAGAGGGATTTACCTCTTCAAAACCTGCCGATGCTCTTAAATCTTTAGAAAAACTTGAAGAATTGCTAGACGCTTTTAGAGTCTAGTTGTTTACTCAAATTCAGCATGCATTTGGGTGTTGATGATTTTCCACTCCAGCCATTGACCGCTCTCTTTGCTGAATCCACATAGTGAAACATTCGAATCGAAAAAAGTGGTCTCACATAAATCGACTAAAGTTTCTGCTCTATAGGGATCTAAATCGGACCACTCTTTAGTAGGGGTATCATATTTCCGGATCGATATATTTTCCCAATTATAGAAAAACAAGACCCCTTTTCCAAGTAAGGTCCCTTCTCCTATATCTAGGGAGGCTCGATTGATTGAGACTTTTAACATCTTTTCATTCGGTAAGAATTCCATTTTCTCGACTCTGACATCTGGAAATGAGATCTCTTTCAGTACGTCTGCATCAAAAATCTGCATCACTCGCCTCCATATTCGATATGTACATCTGGGCTATTTTCTTTTCCTGTTTTTAGAGATTTATCTAAAGGTCTACCTTTACTGTCGTAAATATGGACATGGTCATATTTTGTTGAATTGGGTGTCACTTTTTTATCTGGGGGGTGAATCTGGGCTCTGACTCTCCCCTTTTTATCTACAAACGTCTTAAATTTTCCATCGGGACTTTCCCCTTTAAGTTTTAATCCCATCGATTCTAGATCTTTAACCAACTTCCCTTTTTTGACAGATTTCATATTCGACAAGTAGGCTTTAATCGCTCTAAGGAGTTTTGTCCCCGTTTTAAAAGTCGTTACACTCGGCTTTTTACGACCCCGAGACAGTATAACCATAGCAAGGTCAGGGATGACAGATAAAATTTCTCCGATGGTCGCTTCATCGTGTTTGGCTGTAGTTTGTCCCGGAGAGTCTACAGTGATTAATCCCCCCATAGCGCATTGAAATTTGCAGTCGACCCCTAGAGCCACTTCTCCCCCGATTTGGACCACTTTTTGCCCAGGATCAATATTTGAAACGGTGGGCATACAGGGGGATGAGGTGATAGAACATTGCCCTCCTGGAGGGGGGAAATTAAAATTGCTTGTGTTGGCTAATTTTTTAGAGTTTGCTTCGGCAGGTGATGCGGGGACAAAAATCTTTAGTTTGCTTGAGCAACATGGGCAACTAAAGCAGGTGCCATCGGAAACTAGGTCGGGCATTTGAAATGCTCCCTGTTCAATCCTAGATAGGAGTTGCCGGAATTTTATATACCTTTCATTTTTAACCTGCAAAATAAATTTTTCTATTCATTCAAAAAATGGGGGATGTATACTACCCGCTCATTCAATGAGGATCTGTAAAAACCATCCCCTATAAAACCCGTCGTGAGCCTAAGAGACTGTCTACGCCTACAGCTGAGCAGCAGGAACTCAATTAGCAGTTCAAAGACTCCTTCCCTATGCGGAAACTCTTTCGGCAGATCGAGGAAGAGCTCGCCTCTTCAAAATCTGCCGATGTTTTTGAGTCTTTAGAAAAGCTTGAAGAATTATTAGACGCTTTTAAATTGTAGAGATCCCTCAAGCTCAGCTGGTAAGAAAGTATTGGGCCTACTCCACATGTTCGGGTAGCCACCCTTCTTCGATACGTTGGATGAGCAGAGTGTCATTCCAAATTTCGCTCATTGGATACTTTTTTTCTTCTTCCGACAAGGGGCGGTCAAGTTTCCACTCTTTATCGCCATCCCATAAATACCAGGCAAGAATCTTGTTGGTTTTAGGATCTCTAACTTCTCCCTTAAAAATGGGAAACTTCTGAGCAAAGCCAGGAACAGGCTGGTGACCAATGATTTTGAAAATCTTCCGATGTACCACAGTTCCCAAGGGGAAAAAAACTACATAAGAATGGGGTGTTTTCACGAGCGCACCTAAATCTCGAGGGGTTGATTGATAAAGTCCTTGGATGATACGAATTAAATCACCATATACTGGATGTCTGTGCGTATATTGTGCATACGCAAATCCTTTTGCAGTTGGAATCTCGACGATTGAACCAATTTTTACACGCATATTATGGAACTCCTGGGTATCCTGAATTTTTTAAAATAGCCTCTCCTGTTTTTACGGACTCGTCGTAAATACTATTTTTTGGTGAAATGCTGTTGATCTTGTTCATTAACCCTCCATCTTTGGCTAGTCCATGCTGCTTAATTAAAGCTTGTTCCACACTCCTCGCTTCTGCTTTTGTTAAAGGGCCAACACCCTTTATCGGTCTAACCACAATTCCTTTCGTTTTTACGTGCTCTGCAGCTCTTCGTGGAACGTTGTTGGTAATCCCCACATACTGAGTTTTACCCGCAGCATTTTTGGACTCATAAACCCAGTAGTTTTTAACCGCTTTTTTGTCAGCCAGTTTTTGGGCGACTTTCTCAGCAGCCTTTCCACCACGTAAAATTTTCGACCCATATTTAGCGAGGACAAGTTCCTCAGGCCCAGGGATGAACAGAGAAGCGATATCGATTAGGGTTTCATGCTTATTGTAAAACTCCTTAATGCTATTCCATGCATCACTTAACTTGCTTCCGCCGGAAGCCTCGTCGTGCTTCGCTATCGTCTGCCCAGGAGAGTCTACTTTGATCAGTCCTCCTTTGGCACATTGAAACATGCATCCCGCTCCTAAGGCTGTGCTCCCTTCAACTTTGACACAACTTTGGCCGGGGCTGAGGAGGGTTGTCGAGGGGGCGCAGGGACTTGAATCAATTAGACATGTTCCACCCGGGGGAGGAAAAGAGGCATTAATTTCATTGGCTAGGTTTTTAGAATCTCCCTTGGCACAGGAGGAGGGGACGCTCAACTTCAGTTTACTAGTACAAAAAGGGCAGCTAAAAGCGGTGCCATCGGATAAGAGATCTGACATCCCACACCTCCTTTTTCAAGGAAAAAATATGCTAAAACACCTCTAATAAAACCATTTCATGCATTCTTCTGTCCAGTTATGCGAAAATTCTCCAAACGATGAATCGGGGTTCACAGGGGGGAAGTTAGTCCGGCAACAGCCGTGAAAACTTTCAAAATCAAAGACAGCATGAACATATTTATTGATCAATAAAGCAGCTTGTAACCCATTGATCGACCAGATAATTTCGAATAGATGGACTTTATCTTGATCGGTAAGCTCTTGCGTGTTGTAAATTTGTAAGGCGTCCAAAATAGAGTCCTCTTCATCACCGTAATTGGCGGATGCATAAAAATAGGCCACCTCCCCATCATCTATAAAGATGACATGATAGGGAAACCCGGGTGCAGATGATCGAAAATGGATATCTCCAACTTTATGTTCTTCCTGAACGTGCCCCTCCTCCTGAAATTTAAGCTTAGGGTCGGAAGAAAAAGAATTGGTTAGTTTTTTGACACTCCCCTCTTGACCTAAGGGAGGCAGCCCCTGTTCTACTCTCTGTTGCTGCTTTTGGATATAAGTGAAGTATTCCTCTCTTCCATCACTTCCGGAATTCGCCATTTTTTGTCCTGTAAGACATTTTATAGCGCCGATTATGAACCCCTTCATTTTTAATGTGCAAAATAAATTTTTCTATTCATTCAAAAAATAGGGGGTGTATACTACCGGGTCATTCAGTGAGGACCGACATATGGTGGATTTAAGCTTACTTCAACACTCATCCTTAGAAAAAAAATCTGTTCAAGAAGATA
>CAYWDE010000103.1:0-6675 GCA_964456885.1 uncultured bacterium
ACTACGTTCTCCGTAAAAAGAGACTCTCAGAATTGGTCCTTGAGTGTTATAAGAAGATCGGCCTCGAAGCGACTGTACAGTTCTTAGACAATATGAAGAACCTCGGATTCGCTGAAGCGACAAAAGCCGCCCTCTCAATGGGAACTTGCGATGTGAAGATACCCCCTCATAAAGCTCAAGTGCTTGCTGAAGCGTATAAGCGCGTAGCTGTCGTGAAAAAACAGTATGAAGACGGGATCATCACAGAAGGGGAGCGCCACTCCAAGATCATCAGTATCTGGACTGAAGTTTCCGATAAACTGTCTGAAGATCTCTTCAAACTCGTTTACGACACCTCTTCGGGCAACCTCAACCCGCTCTATCTGATGGTCGATTCGGGCGCTCGCGGTAACAAATCTCAGGTTAAGCAGTTGGGAGCACTTCGCGGTTTGATGGCGAAACCATCTGGCGAGATTATCGAATCGCCGATTACGGCGAACTTCCGCGAGGGTCTAACGGTGATGGAATACTTCATCTCAACTCACGGAGCGAGAAAAGGTCTTTCAGATACAGCTCTTAAAACAGCTGACTCGGGATACCTCACACGCCGTCTTGTCGACGTAGCGCAAGACGTAATCATCACCCGCGACGATTGCGGCACCCTCAATGGAATTGAGGTCACTGCGATTAAACAAGGGAATGAAGAGCTCCTCCCAATTAAAGATCGTATTTATGGACGTACAGTCCTCGACGATATCTATCAGCCTGGCGACAGCACAAAGATTTTAGCCCGTTCTGGCGATGTCTTAAGCACACTCCAAGCCGAAGCGATCGACGATGCGGGGATCGAAGCGGTCCGTATCCGGTCGGCTCTCACTTGCGAAAGTCGCCGTGGTATCTGCGCAAAATGTTATGGTCTCAATCTTGCTACTGGCAATCTCGTCGGCCTCGGCGAGGCGATTGGAATTATCGCCGCGCAGTCGATCGGTGAACCGGGAACACAGCTCACCATGAGAACGTTCCACTTGGGTGGTATTGCGTCTGCAGGACTAAGCCCTGAGTTGATTGCAGAGCATGAGGGGATTCTCGTTTACATGGATCTCCGTGTTGTGCAGAACGAAGAGGGTCATTGGCTTGCACTCAATAAAAACGGAACGCTTCAAATCGTCCGCGACGAAGGGCGTAGCCTTGAAGACTATAAAAAGCTCCTCAGCAATAAGTCGATCGAGGCGCTCCAAACGTTCAACGTCGAGTTGGGTACAAAGATCTTCTTTGCCGATGGGGCGAAGATCAAAATTAAGACGAAAGTGGGTCAGTGGGAGCAGCACAGCAGCCCGATCATTTGCGAAAGACCTGGTTACGTCAAATATGAGGACCTCGTTGAGGGGATTTCAACTCAGCGCGAAGTCAACAAACAGACAGGCCAAGTTGAGTTGATCGTGAAGCAGCACCGAGGCGAGCTCCACCCGCAAATCTCGATCTACTCAGATCCAGAATACAGCGAGTTGATTGGAACGTACGCGATCCCATCTTCTGCTGTGATCTCGATGAGAGAGGGGCAATACGTTTCAGCAGGTATGATCCTTGCGAAACTGCCTCGCGGCGCGATCAAAACAAAGGACATCACGGGCGGTCTACCGCGCGTTGCTGAGCTCTTTGAAGCCCGCAAACCAAAAGATGCTGCTGAAATCGCGAAAATCGACGGGGTTGTTGACTTCCGCGGCGTTCAGAAGAACAAACGGATCGTGATCGTCCGAGACGATGTGACTGGCAGGGAAGAGGAGCACCTCATCCCGCTCACTAAGCACTTGATCGCCCAGAAGGGGGACCATGTGATCAAAGGGCAACAGCTCACAGAAGGTCTCGTCGTATCGCAAGAGATCCTCGATATCTGCGGAGTTCGGGAACTTCAAAAATACCTCGTTAAACAGGTACAAGAGGTTTATAGACTCCAAGGGGTTGATATCAACGACAAACACGTTGAGATCATCGTTCGCCAAATGCTCCAGAAAGTGAGGATCACCGATCCAGGCGATACGACTTTCCTCCATGGCGAAGATATCGACAAGAAACTCTTCCACGAACAGAACCGGAAGACGATCGAAGAGGGTGGGAAACCTGCATCTGCAGCCCCAGTTCTCCTCGGTATTACCCGCGCATCTCTCGGAACAGAGTCATTTGTCTCTGCAGCGTCGTTCCAAGAGACCACCCGCGTCCTCACGGAAGCGGCTTGCGAAAGTAAGACCGACTACCTCCTCGATATCAAAGCGAACCTCATTATGGGTCACATGATCCCAGGCGGTACAGGCTACGAATATCACAAGAAGGTGAACAAGTTCATCGATGCGCAAGCAGCCGAAGAGCTCGACATCGATTTCGAATCAGAAGCTGAAACCGCAATCGTCTAATTCTCATGCCCCCGGCTCAACGAGCCGGGGGTTTTTCACTGATCCTTTTTATACTAATTCAATATAAAATCATTTCCTGCGATTGCTAGTTCCTGCAGAATAGGCGGACCCTCAAATTTCAATTTTTCTTTAATTCACTGAGTATGATAATGTAATTGACTTTCATTTTTACCAAGAGGTTTTAATGTCTGCGATTTCAAGTCAACATACCGATATCCATTATGTCAGCTGTGCTAAAAATTATGATAATACCTACTCGGTATATGTGCAGCACGTTCATGGAATTCCTGGGATGCTTTTTCAAGATTTTTGCATAGGTGTAAAATCTTCCGATGTAAATTTTATGGAGGCCCAACCACTTTCAAATAGAGAAGAGTTTAAAAAGAAGCTTATCTCCACTCCTGATGATTCTTCGAAAGGGAAAAAATTTGCAGGATTAGAAAAAGCTGAGGAGAGGGCCAAAATAGAAGCAGAGGCACTCGGAATACCTTATATTTCTCCTGAAAAGGCAGTGATTTCCTCAATTCCTTTTTGCAATTCATTTGCGATCTTAAAAATTTTCGAACGCTCTGTTTCAATTGTTAAAATAACAGATGATCCTACTGGCTCTGAAAAGAGGGGAGAGAATCTGCCCATAAAAACGGATTTCCATTTATTAAGGCAGAAGTTGGCGGGTGTCAACTAGCTATTTCTGACACCCAACAGTAAATTAGGACTCCTAATTCCCACCCCTTAGGCTCAAGGAGCCGGGGGATTTTTGCTAATCCTGTTTCGTGTTATCCTTTCTCTTCAAAAAAACAAAGGAGATAACAGATGGCCTCTTTAGTAAATAATTCAAAACCTACTGAATCTTCTAACATATGCTGTTCACAAAAAATTTGCCTCGATTATCTTACAGTGGAAAAAACTTCTGATACTGCCTATTTCATTTTTCAAAATCATTTTCCTATCTTTTCTCAGAATGGGGACATTATTCTGCAGGTATCAAAGAAACCTATTCCTCTCACGACCTCAAACGAATTGCAAGATCGAATATTAGCTGAAAAAATAGCTGAAATTGCTTCTAAGATCTATGAGATGCCTTACATTCCCGATAATCAGGTAGTTGTTTCTTCTGTTTCTATCTCTCCCGGTTCGTTTTTCCTTTTGCAGATAAAAAAAGGGGAAATTTTAGGGCAGTTAGATAAGCAAACAACCGATTATGAATTGTCAGAGAAAGACGCAAGAGAATTTGCAGAAGAAAATGGATATTTATTCATAAAGGCCAAATAATTCCTTTTAGGAACGGAGAGGTGCCTTATGAAACTCGTTTTGCTTTTAGGATTGGTTGCGGCTACTTTACAAGGAGGAGAGATGATCAGTGTACGGAAAAGTGAAGATCGGGGGCAGGCCGATCATGGGTGGCTTTCCACTCATTACACATTCTCATTCAGCGACTATTACGATCCCGATTTTATGGGATTTCGGACCTTGAGAGTGATCAATGAAGATGTGGTTGCCCCTACAAAGGGGTTCGGAACACATCCTCATGATAACATGGAGATCCTCACCTATATCCTCGACGGGACCCTCGAGCATAAAGATACGATGGGAAACCATTCCCAGATCACAAAAGGGGAGTTCCAGCTGATGACAGCAGGGACTGGGATCAAGCACAGCGAATTCAATCCGTCAAAAAAGGAGAAAGTCCACCTTCTGCAGATCTGGATCCTCCCCGACAAAAAAGGGCATACACCCCAGTACCAGCAGCAGAGCTTTGCTAGCCACAAACAGGGGTTAAAATTGGTCGTTTCTCCAGATGGGAAAGAGGGCTCTTTAAAGATTCATCAAAATGCCCGTATTTATCTGGGGCGATTTGATGAGAAAGCGGGCAAGACAGAACTAGCTCTACCCGAAGGGCGGCACGCTTGGGTTCAAGCGGTAAAAGGGGATGTGATGATCAATGGGACCCGCTTAAAAGCAGGGGATGGAGCCTCTTTAAGTCATGAGAAGAAAATCGAGGTCCAGGCTGAACAAGGAGCCGAATTTTTGCTTTTTGACTTAAGTTAAAAGGGCGTCGACGTAGCTCTCTTTATCGAACGGCTCGAGGTCTTCAGACCCTTCGCCTGTTCCTACCCACTGGATAGGGATTTGGAGCTGTTTCTGGATAGAGATAGCGATGCCCCCTTTAGCAGAACCGTCGAGTTTGGTGAGGACGATGCCGGTAAGGGGAGTGAACTGGTGGAAGGTTTTTGCCTGGTCGATCGCGTTTTGGCCGATGGTCGCATCGACGACGAGGAGTGTTTCGTGGGGCGCGTCGGGGAGTTGCTTTTGGATAACGCGTCTCACTTTGGCAAGCTCCTGCATCAGATCTGTTTTCGTTTGGAGTCTCCCTGCGCTGTCGATGAGGACGATGTCCATATTACGAGCTTTGCCGGCGGCTACCGCATCGAATGCGACGCCTGAGGGGTCGCTGTTCGGCTGGGATTTGATGAAGTCTACGCCGATCCGTTTGGCCCACGCTTCGAGTTGCTCGATGGCGGCGGCTCGGAAGGTGTCTCCCGCAGCGACGAGTACTTTTTTCCCCTGCTTGGCGTAGTAGGCGGCGAGTTTGGCGAGGGTGGTGGTTTTACCGCTCCCGTTAACGCCAACGAGAAGAATGATATGGGGCTTTCCGTAGGTGATGTGGGGGGAGAGGAGCCCTTGGAGCAATTCTTGTTTGACGAAGGCGAGGATCTGGTCGGTTGTGATGGCAGGATTTTTTTTGTAGAGGGTCCTGATTTTATCGACCAGTTCAGCAGAGAGGGTTGCACCGAGATCGGCTTCATAGAAAATTTGCTCTAAGTGGTCGAAGGCTGCGTCGTCGGGAGCTTTCGAGAAGAGGGTCTTGATCTTCTTTGCTAAAGGGGAAAAGTATTTCTTAAAAAAGCCAAACATCAGTTCATCTTAGCGAGGATCATTTTTTCGAGCTTGACGATGTCTTTAGCAAAATTACGGATCCCTTCAGAGAGCTTTTCCGTTGCCATCGGATCCTCATTGAGAAGATAGCGGAATGTTTTTTCATCCAGGTGCATCTTTTGAATGGGGCTTGTTTTAGATGGATCGAGTTTCCGGCTGATTGGCGAGGTGCTTTTTTGAAGCTCTTGGAGAAGGTTGGGAGAAATGGTCAAAAGATCGCAGCCGGCGAGTTCAAGGATCTCTTCTTTATTGCGGAATGAGGCCCCCATGATCTGGGTCTTGTACCCAAATTTTTTATAGTAGTGGTAAATCTGGGTGACCGATTTGACTCCGGGATCCTCAGAAGGGGCATATCCCGCTACGTTTTCCGCTTTTTTGTACCAATCTAGAATTCGGCCGACAAAAGGGGAGATGAGGGTCGCATGGGCCTCTGCGCAGCCGACCGCTTGGGCTAAGCTGAAAAGGAGGGTCATATTACAATGGATCCCCTCTTTTTCGAGCCTTTCTGCGGCTCGGATCCCCTCCCAAGTGGAGGCGAGTTTAATGAGGATCCTTTTCCGGTCGATGCCTGCAGCTTCGTAAAGGGAGATGAGATGGCGAGCCCTAGCGATTGATCCTTCGACGTCGAACGAGAGGCGTGCATCCACTTCAGTAGAGACTCGGCCGGGAACAATTTTTAAGATTTCAAGGCCGAAATTGACAAAGACTTTATCGAGAGTTTCTGTGAGATTCTTTTTCCCGTAGCGGATCGCCTCATCAAGAAGGTGTTGATATTGGGGCTGCTGACTTGCTGAATAGATGAGGGAGGGGTTTGTCGTTGAATCGGTCGGCTGGTATTGCTTAAGACTTTCGAAATCGCCCGTATCGGCGACAACGGTGGTCATTGTTTTCAGTTGATCGAGTTGATTTTTCATTTCGCATCCTTCAAAACGTATCCTTCCCCTAGGAATTGGGAAAAGAAAAGGGAAAATTGGTTGGGGTTAAGGGTCTCTTCAAAACCATCTATAAGGATACCGACTTCGTTCCCTTCTTGCAAGGCTTGAATGAGTCTTTTGGTCATTTCAGCCCCCATCCGGACCCTCATAGCTCCTTCATGAACTGGGGTTAGCTCTTCATAGATTTCATTGTTGATCGTAAGGGAAATTTTGATTTCCCCTTTTTCTGTGAAACGGAATCGATTCAGATTGATGAATGCTGCAATTTGGTCGGCCGTTTTGACCATTTCAAAGGTGAGGGGAGGTTGTGCCTCTGAGGAGAGGTACCTCAAGCGGCAGCAATCAAACGATTTGTCTCCAGTGAGGATGGAACTCATCGCCCATGAATGGGGAGCTGAACAGGCGCAAACGCTCCC
>CAYWDE010000104.1:0-3213 GCA_964456885.1 uncultured bacterium
CCAGCAAACGAAATAGTGCCAGAAGTACCGAATTTTTTCTGTAAAACAGAGGGAAGTTTAGAAGCGTCTACCATACCACCGCAGGAGACAAATACACGATCTCCCTTCAGCACTCTATCTGCACACTCTTGAATATATTCCTCGCGGCCATAATCTTTGTCATTTATATCACGTGCTACTTGAGGAACTGGAAAATTTGAATTAGAAATTGCAGCCATAATTTAACTCCTTTTAATAAGAGGAGATATATTACTTAGAACAGAGTTTCGTTTCAAGCCACTCTATTTAAAGATATTTATCTCTATTTTGAGAGACTGCCACTCCCCTCTTGCGCAACTATTGGTCTGGAAGATAAGATCTTCCTAATTCACCTCAGGGTTTTATGTCGAAAAATTGGGATTCATCCGAAAAATGGTACACCTCCTGCGTTGGCGAAAAGGGGCACTACTACCACCAAACTGTTGTTTTGCCAAACGCTCTTCGCCTTTTAGGGACTTTTCACTCGCTTCTGGATCTCGGCTGTGGTCAAGGGGTTTTAGCCAGACATATACCCGAAAAGGTGGAGTATGTGGGGATCGATCTTTCAAAAGAGTTGATCTCATCTGCAAAACGGATGAGTAGAGAGAAGCAATTTTTCGTCGGAGATGCGACCGGAGAGTTGCCGATTGAGAAGAAAGATATTGAGCGGGCCACATTCATCCTTTCACTTCAAAATATGGAAAAAGGGCAAAATGCGATCGGGACCGCAGGGCGCCATCTAAAAAAGAGGGGGAAATTGCTGATTGTGATGAACCACCCCTGTTTCCGGATTCCAAGACAGACGGGCTGGGGCATCGATGAGCAGATGAAACTGCAGTATCGGCGGATCAATAGCTACATGTCTTCCCAAGAGATCCCGATCCAAACGAATCCAGGAAAAGGGAAAGAGTCGGAGACCACCTTTTCCTATCATCACCCCCTCGCTGCATACTCGAGCTGGCTTCAGAATGAGAAATTTGCCATTATTGCAATCGAAGAGTGGTGCTCAGATAAAAAAAGTGAAGGGGCTAGAGCTAGAATGGAAGATCGGGCAAGAAAAGAGATCCCCCTCTTCTTAGCGATTTTAGCCTCTAAAGAGGGTTAATATGTGTGGAATTTTCGGATATATTGGCGATAAAGATCCACTCAAAACCTGCGTTGCAGGGCTCGAGCAATTGGAATACCGGGGATATGACTCGAGTGGAATAGCCGGCATTATCGGCGGAGAGATCTCCATTTATAAAGAGGTGGGGAAGCTCGCAAAACTCAAAGAGAAACTCACCTTGCAAAGATTAGAGGTGGCGATTGGGCACACCCGATGGGCGACCCACGGGAAAGTGACCCAAGCCAATGCTCACCCCCACACCGATTTCAGAGATTCGATCGCTTTAGTCCACAATGGGATCATAGAAAATTGCGATCTCCTTAGAGAAGAGCTCCAGCGGCAAAAAGTGCCATTTCTCTCTGAAACAGACACCGAAGTGATCACCCACTTAATTGCGCAAAACTACAAGGGGAATCTCCTCGAAGCGGTGCAAAACACACTCCCCCTTTTAAAAGGGCACTTTGCGATTGCTCTGATCCACAAAAACCACCCCGATGAGATCGTCGCTGCAGCCAGAGAATGCCCCTTGTCGATCGGTTACGACGATCTGAAAACCGAATCGATCCTCTCTTCCGATCCGAACGCTTTTTTAGGGAAATCGCTCAATATTTTATTCTTGCGCAATGATGAGATTGCGAAGATTGGGAAAGGGGTGATTGAAGTGTACGATAAAAATCTCAACCCCATTCAGAAGAAAACTGAGAGGCTCGATAGCGTCCACAAAGCCCCCTCTAAAGAGGGTTTTGACCATTTTATGCTCAAAGAGATTTACGAGCAGCCCACAACCATTCAGAAAGCTTTTTTGGGCCGTTTTGAAGAGGGGCAAGTGCAGTTTGAGGCCCTATCTGAAGAGTTCCGCTCAGCCCCTTCTGTCTGGTTTATCGGATGCGGCACATCAGCTAATGCGGGATCGATCGGCGCCCTCCTTTTAGAAGATATAGCTTCGATCCCTGCCCATTCGGAGATCGCCTCAGAAGCCCGCTACCGGATTATCCCTCCCAAAACACTCATTGTTGCGATCAGCCAATCGGGAGAGACGGCAGACACGATTTCCGCCGTGAGAGAGGTGAAAGCCCGCGGATATAAGGTTTTAGGGATCTGTAATGTGAAAAACTCAACCCTATCGAGAGAGACAGACGGGTGCATCTTCTTGAAAGCGGGCCCCGAGATGAGCGTCTGCTCCACAAAAGCGTTCACTTCTCAAATCGCCGTCCTCTACCTCTTTGCCCTCTACATGGCTCGCAAAGGGGACATAGAGGGGTTGAAAAAAATCCCCGACCAGATCTCCCAAGTTTTAGAACAGGCGCCTAAAATCAGGTCGATTGCAAAAAAATATAGCCGCTATAACAATTTCTTCTTTATGGGGCGAAGATATATGTTTCCAACCTGTGTAGAGGCGGCGCTAAAGCTGAAAGAGATCTCCTACGTCAATGCAAACGGGTATGCTGCAGGAGAGCTGAAGCATGGACCGATCGCTCTGATCGACTCTGAATTTCCTGTAATCGCTTTCTTAGCGAACCACGCAACAGAAGAAAAAATCCTCAGCAACCTCCAAGAGGTGAAAGCGAGGGGGGCCCCTATCTTAGCTATCGCTCCAGAAACAATCAGATCGGCCGCCAAGATTGCTGATGATCTGATTTGGCTCCCCCCCACAAACGATCTCCTCTCCCCTTTTGCCTCAACAGTTGCAGGGCAGCTCCTCGCCTACTACATCGCCAAAGAGCGGGGATGCGATATCGACCAGCCGAGAAACCTTGCTAAATCGGTGACCGTTGAATGAGATCGCTCAGCCAAAAAGAGAAAGAGCGGGATTCGCTCCTAGAGACAAAATGGATCTACAAAGGGCACATTGTTGATCTCAAAATTGAAAACCATCGGTTTGGAGACAAAGTCAAAACGTTTGAGATCGTCCATCATAAAGAGGCGGCTGTCATTATTCCCATTGATAAAGAGGGGCGTATTCTCCTGATCCAACAATGGAGGCGGGCTGTCGGGGAAATCATCATTGAATTGCCTGCAGGAGTTTTGGAAGCCAATGAGGAGCCGATCGAATGCATGAATAGAGAGTTAAGAGAAGAGACCGGATTTGC
>CAYWDE010000104.1:3223-6665 GCA_964456885.1 uncultured bacterium
CGGTTTTTGCGATGAATATCTCCACCTCTTTTTAGCTGAAGATCTACACCATGCCCCTTTAGAGCCAGATGAAGATGAGATGATCGATCTTCTTCCCGTGACTGTTAAAGAGGCAAAGCATATGATCGAACGGAATCAAATCCGCGATGCAAAGACAGTGGCGGGTATTTTGAGATATATTTTATGCGCAAGTGGCTGATCTTTCTCCCTGTTCTCCTCCTTCTCCTCTTATTCATCCTCTTTTTGCCTAAAATTGCATCGACAAATCTGGGAAAACCCCTTTTTGTTAAAGCCCTCGAAAGGAAAAGCCAATCTCGGGTCGAAGTGGAATCGCTCCACCTCTCTTGGTTAGGTCCGCAAGATTTCCGGAACGTAAAATGGACTCACGATACGGTAACGGGGACGATCGAAGAGTTGAAGATCCAAGCCCCTTTCTGGTCTTTCAAAGGCCCTTTCCAGCTTAAAAATGGGGATATTGACTACAAACGGGGAAGAGTTGAGAAAATTGAAGGGTTGATTGAAGGGAATGATGTTGAGCTCTCTGGGATCACTCAACAAGGGCATATTTCTGTGAAAGGGAAACTTTTTTCACCCTCTCAATTCAATGTGCAGATCGATGTGAAACAATTTCCGATTGCCGCAATCAGTGAGCCGCTCGATCAAGCCTTAGGACCCCTGCTCGATCTTTATGGAACGGTGAAATTGGAACAGGGAAGGGGGATGGTTGATCTTTTGATTAATGGGACAAATCTCAAAACCCATCTGATCGGCAATTTAACCAACTATTCCCTCACTTTGACTCAACCCCTGATCGCCACCCTACGCCTAACCCCAGCACTGAGCGCTTTATTGCTTAAAGATCCTAGCGCCTCTTTCTCCTCCGAAAATTGGATCACCTGCCAAATTGAGACGAAAGATTTCTATTTCCCACGCCCCTACTCTCTTGAGAAACTAAAAATTGGGAAGGGGACGCTAGATCTGGGCAAAGTGAAATGCCAAAACGACCCCTCCCTTGGGGCGATCATGACCCTTCTCAAAGCTGACTCTTTGAATACGATGACCGCCTGGTTCACTCCAGTCACCTTCCAACTCGACAACGGTCTTCTTCAAATTGGAAGGGGCGATGTCCTTTTTTCCAATGCGATCCACCTCTGTGGTTGGGGGAGTGTCGATTTGATCAAAAATCGGCTCGACCTGATCCTTGGCCTCCCTGCAGACACCCTCCAACGCGCTTTCGGGATCCATAGCGTTGTGGACAATTACGTTCTAAAAATTCAGGTCCGAGGGACCATTCAAGAACCCGATATTGTCAAAGGGCCCGCTGTAGCTAAAATCGCCGCTCTCGTCGCCGCTGGACAGCTTCCTAAAAAAGGTCTCCTTGGGGAGTTGACAGATTTCTTCCCTAAGCTCAAGATGGACAAAGATGTGCCTCCACCAAAACGTCCATTCCCTTGGGAAAAAAGATGAAAAAACACCTCACTCTTGAAGAGATCGCCTCTAAAGTGATGGCGGAAAAAGGGTTTATTCCCGATTTTTCTGCCGCCATCATCGAAGAGCTAGAAAATATCAATGCCCCCTCATACCCCGCCGATTCGGTCCGAGACATGAGGAAATTGATGTGGGTCTCAATCGACAATGAGGATTCGCGCGATCTCGATCAACTCACCTATGCCGAGCCCGATCGGATTTTTGTTGCCGTTGCCGATGTGGATGCACTCGTCAAAAAGGGATCTGAAATCGACAAACGGGCCGCCCAAAACACGACAACGGTCTACACCCCCACCCTCATCTGTCCGATGCTTCCCTTAAAACTCTCGAACAATCTCACATCGCTCAATGAAGAAAAAGATAGATGTGCAGTCGTGATCGAAGTGAAAATTGCAGAGGATGGGAAATTTGATCTGATCGATATCTACCCAGCCCTTGTCCACAACCATGCTAAACTCAACTATCCGTGCGTCGGAGCTTGGCTAGATGACCGGAGCTGTAAAACTCCTCCGCCCCCTATTCCTGGCCTCCAAGAGCAACTCGATCTCCAAGACAAGCTAGCTCGGAAAATTTACGATTACCGGAGTCGACAAGGGACCCTCGAGTTTGCGGTGATCCAACTCAAGGCGGTGATTGTCGACGGGATCCCTGTCTCTTTAGAAGAGCAAGATAAAAGTAGAGCGAACAGCTTGATCGAAAATTATATGATCGCAGCCAATGTCGCCGTCACCCGCTATTTAAAAGAGAAAAACCTCCCCACGATCCAACGAGTGGTCAGAAAGCCAAAGCGGTGGGATCGGATCGTCGCATTAGCAAAAAATATTGGAGAGGAGCTCCCCTATGAACCCGACCCAAAAGCACTCCGGCAATTTCTCCTCAAGCAGCAGAAATCGTGCCCGGTCAACTTTCCCGACCTTTCTCTCGCGATCATCAAACTTTTAGGAAGAGGAGAGTATGTCCTTGGGCTCCCCGGTCAACCAGCTCCTGGCCATTTCGACTTAGCTGAGCGGGAATATTGCCACGCAACAGCCCCTAACCGGAGATTCCCCGATCTGATCATGCAGCGCCTTTTAAAAAGCAGTTTTTTCAAAACACCCCAGCCTTACACCAAAGAAGAACTCTCTACGCTTGCGATCCACTGTACTGAAAGAGAAGACGAAGCAGACAGAGTGGAGCGGCGCCTCATCAAATGCGCCGCAGCCATAGTTCTTCAGAAAGAGGTTGGACGGACATTTGAGGCGATGGTGATCGGGTCCAATCCAAAAGGGACCTGGGTCCGCCTCCTAAAACCCCCCGTTGAAGGGAAGCTAGTGAAAGGTTTCCAAAAAGTGGATGTCGGCGACTTCATCAAAGTGAGACTAAGCCGTGTTGATAGCCTCAACGGCCATATCGACTTCCAAAAAATTTAAAATCTAATCATCCCCTTTTTTAAGAAGAGATTGGACAAAAATCGGGCTTCCCAAGCTACAATAGTCCCCTCTATCTTGAGTCGTCACGATAGTAGATAAAAGGAAAATATGCTCTTAGCCTCCCCTTGCTCTTCTCTAGGGACAGATTTTTATAACCCCTTTTTAGAAAACATTACAGACCCTCTCGCCATCAAAAAGCAAATTGAATCGATCGTCGATCTGGCGCTCCCCCTTATCTCCACTACCTCAAAATCAACAGAGAGACCGCTCCAAGTATTACGAAACAAGAGTGTCCGCCCCTATACCGATACCGATCTATTTTTCAACTCTCTCAGTCAAAAAATCAAAGATATAAACCTAGAAATTTTTTACCTCCGATTGATGGAGCAGATCGACCCTAAAAACCGGCCGGAGCTTATAGGGAGCTTATCTCAAAAAGCGGCTATGATCCGTTTGTGGATGATTGAAAACACCCACTTTCTAGAGGAAAACAGGATTCTTAATTTAGAAGCCGCTCCCTTAAGCCACCTCCCTCCAGAGATCAA
>CAYWDE010000105.1:0-6662 GCA_964456885.1 uncultured bacterium
GTTTTCCATTATTGGGCAGCTCTTTCTCTTACTCCCTTTATACTTTTTCTCTCCCAAACGGATTTTCTATCTCCTCATCGCTATTGTGATGACCGCCTCTTTCTATTTACCCTTACAAGAGACCCTCTCTGGCTATATTTTTTGGCTTGCAGTGGCGGGCTTTGGCTGCTCGGCCGTCTTCCCCATCCTCCTCTCCCAAATGGAGAAAGAGATCCTCCCCTTTGCTACGGGGAGCCGCATCCTCCCTTATATTGAAAAGAGCATCTCTTTAATGGTCGCCGGCTATTTTACAGGGATCGGGATCATCGACCTCTGGATCGAAATTTTAGGGGAAAACCCCTACTTTTCCTCTCTCGCCCACTTCCATTTTGCCGCTGCGTTTATTGGGGTCACAGGATTAATCGCCCTCTTTCTGAATATTACAGAAAGTAAAATAAAGTCTTAACAACCCGCCTTTTGTGTTCTTTCTGTTAATTTTTTAGAATTTAAGGTATTTTAAAGATAAGCAAGGTAGAGGTATTCATGTTCAACCATTCGTTTATTTTTTCACCTGGTACTTGGCATGGGGAGGGGAAGATCCTCTTGAACATGGTTGAAGAGGAGCTCATTTTCAATACTCAGTGGGCTGTTCAGAATAAAGACTTTGCGGGCAAAGTCTCCTGCGCCCAAGAGATCCATATCCAGGGCCTTTCCGAAAATATGCGCAACGAGCTCTCTTTCTATGGCTTTGATCAGAAGAGTTTTGCGGTCGACATGGAGAACCCGAATATTGGCCGGATTGTCGGAACAGGTGTTTATGATGATAAGATGATCGCTTGGGAGTTCCGGAATAACGACATGAATTTTGAAGGGTATGAAACCTACAACTTGCAGCCAGACGGAAGCTACCACATGAAAGGGGAGTACGTGACGAGTGATCAATTCCGTACCCAAATCGAAGCGAGGATCTCTCTCCGATCGACCGAAGTTCCTCCCCAAGAAGATGAGTCAGAAGAAGGGGAAGAATAATGAAAAAGTGGATCCCCCTATTTATCCTTGTCTCATGCAGCTTAGGCGGTAAAGCGGTCACTATGGACGCTTTTTATGAGGTTGATCTCTCTAACACCACCCCACAAGTTGTTGCCATCTTAGGCAAGCCCTATGCGATCCATGACAAAGGGGATGGGGCAGTAGAATACGAATATATCGAACGGATCACAATCGGCGGCAGAAACGCCGAGTCGAGACACTATTTTATCCTCATTAAAAACGGAGTTGTCGTCTCAAAAAGGGTGAAGCAGAGCATCCCGCTTCCCTACGGCTTCGACAGCTACGAGATGCAGACAACTCAGAAAGAAACACCTGAATAGGTGTTTCTTAAATAATCCTAATGATCAAAAAACGATCCCTATTGCTTCTATTCCCTTGACTGGGATGGGAATCTTTTATCCAAAAATAATAGGGGATTTTATCTGTAAAAGAAAAGGGCTGCTCGTATGAGCAGCCCCCGGAATAGAGAGCAAAAAAGTCAGTTCAATTAGAAATCAAACTGTGCTTTCAATGTCAAACCGTGCAAGTAGAGGTTAGATGCAGAAGCGCCTGTAGAAGAGCTGCTAACGCTATCAACCAATTTTCTCATCATGTTCTGGTTCCAGAACACTTGGAAGTCATAAGTTGCAAGGAGGTCCAAGTGGTAGTTGCGGCAATCAAAGTAGCTGCCCCAGCCAAGACCTAAATTCATGTCGTTGCCTGCTCTTAAGCAGTTGTAGTCTGTGTATAAAGAGCCGCCTGGTTGTCCACCAGTTACAGTTGCGCTAACACTATTTTTCACACTAGTATACTGAGTGAAGAGAAGAGAAGAAGCAACATCCCCTTCAAATCTAAATCCCCAACCGAGGTGCCATTTTCCGTTGAAACCTGCACGAGGACCTACCGCCCAAGAATTAGACTTGGATGAAGAGGTTGATGCAAGTGTTGCCAAAGCTGCGGTGATAGAAGTAGCTGTTATATTTAACTTTTGACGAATCCATTGTCCACGGATAGCGCCGAAAGGAGCTACAACCAGATGTGTTCCTTGATAATAAGGGCGTGTTACCCCTAAATCGAGGAGATCCATGTTCAAGCGCCAGCTAGACGAAAGAGTTGTAACGGCCTGGGTTCCAGCTCCGCCAACTTGGGAAGTAGCTCTGATCCAGTTGTCTATGGTCCAAACGCCAGTTCCGCCACGGCTATCTGCCGGTGCACGTTGATTGCCAGTAGATGTTGTAGAACGGAACCATGTGTACTCAGCAAAACCGCTCCAATCATCGCGTCCGAGATCCATTCCTAAGCCCACTTTAAAGCCAGGCTTATATTGGGTGTCTTGGAAGAGTTGTACAGAGGCGTTAGTTGATGAGAGGAGTGTAGCAGTTAGGATAGTTGAAGCTTGGGCTAAATCCATCCCTTCTTGTACAGCATCCCAATAGGTGAAGCTAGCGTCGGCCCAGAACTCCCATGCAGATGGAGCGAGGTCGAAATTTGCTGGCTCATTGTAGGCAGATGGGAAGCAGCAATTTGCGTTAGGATATCCGCGCTCAAAGCATACTGGTGGGCATGGCTTTGCAGGTGCGCATGGTTTTGCACAGTCTTTCGGTGCACAATTTTGTGCTACGGAGTCATTGCCAGCGGCAAATGCAAACTGCACTAGCAGCATGCTGAGACCCGTCACAATTCTTTTAGAAATCAGTTTCATTTATGTTTCCTTTGCTAAAAAAAAAAGGTTAAACCTGATCCCAACTTTGTCAAAAACGGTTTTTTAGATCCAGAGAATTTTTCAAAACGTTTTTTCAGTGACTGGAATTTCTCCTATTCTTTACCATGAATGTCTCAATTTTTTTTAAGAGGATATATGTCGATAAATATCACTGTTGACTCTTTAGCAAAACGGTATGCATTTGGACAGCTTGCGCAGCAGGCGGCACAAAAAGTGGATCCATTGTTGCAAAAACGGGTGGAATACAATTTCAAAGCGGCCGGATTTAATTGTGCAACGATTGCGACCATCGGATCTTTAGCGATGGCTATTTTCTCCTCTTCAATGATCGGATTAATGGTGGGCGCTATTTTCTACAACACCAGGATCTCATTTTTGAGAGCGGTTCAGTGCACGGGGCTTTTTTCCCCTGAAGCCGGGGAGCAGATCAGTGGGGAGTTGATCGATCGAATAATGGATATCAATCCAGCCGAAAGAAACAAAGAGATCGCAATCTATTTGAAAATTGAAGAGCCTACCTGGGACGTTTTTAGATGCCGGATTTTTGATTTCAAACTTTGGATGAATAGCTGTCCGATTCATCAATCCTCTTCACCCCCTGCCCCTCTCACTGGACGGGGTGTCAGTTTGAATGGGCAAATCAAGTTTTAAAGGAGATTAAATTATGCCGATACGAATTACAGTTGATGAGGCAGCAACTTGGGGGGCGAATTATGTTCTTCAGGGGGAAAATGCAAATGCTTCGAGAAAAAATCAAGTTTTAGCAGTAAAAAAATATAACCTTTTGGTCACCGCTTTTAATGCATCTACAATTCTTCTCATAACGGCTGTTGCGGCAGCGATCCTATTTGCTTATCCAGCCTCTTTCACGCTTGGAGCGATTGGACTGTTTATACGAGCTACAACGGAGAAAGAGTTGGAGAGCTACTGTTTGCCGCTTCAAAATCGAGATATTAGCATCGTGGAAAAAATATTAAAGGCTGTCGCTCGACTTGATGAAGATGAAAAGGTAGCAAACATATTTAAGCGTGTGAAATTAGATTTTGAAGAGGGTTGGGAGATAGATCAGTTGATCGTGTTTGATTATTCCATCTGGAAGAACAAAATCACTGAGCCGAAAAGATAAGAAAAAGCGGTTGGGGATCCCAACCGCTCTTTAGTGCTTACGCTTTGATCTTGATGTCGACGCCCGCAGCCACAGGGAGGACTTTGAGCTTATCGATTGTATCAAGTGTCGGGTCGAGCAAATCGAGAACGCGGATGTGCGTTCTCATCTCAAACTGCTCGCGCGACTTTCTGTCGACGTGAGGAGAGCGGAGAACAGTGTAGATCTCGCGCTTAGTTGGGAGCGGTATCGGTCCCACAACACGAGCGCCGGTCCGCTTCGCAGTTTCGACGATGTCTTGAACCGATCTGTCGAGCATCCGTTGGTCGAATGCTTTGAGACGGATGCGGATTTTTTTTCTAGGTGCTTTTGCCATATTTTCTTACTTCTTGCAAATTTCTTCTTGGAGTTTAGTCGGGACCCGCTCAAAGTGGCTAGGTTCCATAGTATATGTTGCGCGTCCTGAAGACATCGAGCGAAGTTGGGTCGAATAGCCGAACATTTCGCTTAAAGGAACTTCTGAAGTGACTTCAACTGTCCCTTTAATGGACTCTTGTCCGAGGATTTTTCCGCGGCGTCTGTTAAGGTCGCCGATGACGTCTCCCATGTTTGTCTCAGGTGTTTCCACGACGACTTTCATGATCGGCTCGAGGAGTACAGGCTTCGCTTTACGAGCTGCCTCTTTCAAAGCCATAGAGGCGCAAATTTTAAACGCCATCTCATTCGAGTCCACTTCGTGGTAAGATCCATACGTGATCGCCACTTTCATGTCGATGAGCGGATATCCAGCGAGAACCCCTGTTTGGAGACCTTCTTCAATCCCCTTAATACAAGGTGTGATGTACTCTTTTGGAATCACGCCGCCGACGATCTTGCTGACAACTTCGTTCCCTTTGCCCGTTTCGTTCGGTTCGATTTCTAGGCAAACGTGCGCGTATTGGCCCCGTCCACCAGACTGCTTGACGTACTTTGTTTCTGTGCTCGCTGGGATCGTGATCGTCTCTTTGTAAGAAACTTCAGGAGCTCCAACGTTCGCCTCAACGGCAAACTCACGGAACATCCGGTCGCGGAGAATATCGAGGTGAAGTTCTCCCATTCCCATGATGATCGTTTGGCCAGTCTCTTCGTTTGTCATTACGCGGAAAGTGGGGTCCTCGTCAGAGAGTGCACCCAGGGCTTTCGCTAATTTTTCACGGTCCGCTTTCGATTTTGGCTCAATCGCCATCGAAATCACAGGATCTGGGAAGTTCATCTTCTCTAAGAGGAGAGGATGAGCGTCTGTGCAGAGGGTGTCGCCAGTCGTTGTGTATTTGAGACCGATACAAGCGGCAATATCGCCAGTAAAGAATTCGTCTCTATCTTTCCGCTGGTTTGCGTGCATCTCTAGAAGGCGGGAGATCCGTTCATCTTTGTCTTTTGTCGTATTGATCAAAGAGGCCCCTTTTGCCAATTTACCGCTGTAGATCCGGATGAAGGTCAATTTGCCTACATAAGGGTCTGTCATGATTTTAAAAGCGAGAGCAGAGAATGGGCTTTCGTCAGCAGGTTTGAGCTCCAACATCTCATCAGAGTGCAATTTATGCCCTTTGATTACGCCCCGGTCAATGGGTGACGGCATCCATCGGACGATCGCATCGAGGATCTGTTGAACCCCTTTGTTTTTAAAGGCGGTACCAGCAAGAACCGGAGTGAATTTATTGGAAATAACACCTTTTCGGATCACAGCATGAATTTCCGCTTCCGGAATTGAATCTGGGTTTTCGAGCACCTTCATCATAAACTCTTCGTTGTTCTCGTCTATTGTGGCGAGTTCTTCGAGGAGTTCACTCCGCATTGTTTTGCACTGCTCGAGCAAGTCTGCTGGAATGGGTTCGATATCGTATTTAGCACCCATTGTCTCGTCATGGAACAAGAAGGCTTTCATTGTGACGAGATCGACCATCCCTTTGAATCCAGATTCTGCGCCAATAGGGCAGTGGACAGGGATCGCATTCGCGTGGAGTTTTTCGCGCATTGTTTTGACGGCGTTGAAGAAGTCGGCTCCTACCCGGTCCATCTTATTGATGAACGCAATTCTAGGAACGCCATATCTTTCTGCCTGACGCCATACGGTCTCTGACTGGGGCTGTACGCCGGCAACCGCATCGAATACGGCTACGGCACCATCCAATACTCTTAAGCTCCGCTCCACTTCAATTGTGAAGTCTACGTGGCCTGGAGTGTCGATGATATTGATCTTGTGTGCTGTCTCATCAACAGTCCAGTAGACAGTTGTCGCCGCAGAGGTGATCGTGATACCCCGTTCCCGCTCTTGCTCCATGAAGTCCATGGTAGCAGCGCCTTCGTGTACTTCACCGATCCGGTGCACTCTACCTGAGTAGAACAAGATCCGTTCTGTAGTTGTTGTTTTACCCGCGTCAATGTGGGCCATAATTCCCACATTGCGGACATTCTCTAATTGATCAGTGTCTGGCCGTGTACCCATTTAAATTCCTACCATTTGTAATGGGCAAAGGCCTTGTTTGCCTCGGCCATGCGGTGTGTATCGTCTTTTTTCTTGATTGTAGAGCCCTGGTTGTTATAGCAGTCTGTCAGCTCGCTAGCTAACGCTTCTTCCATACAACGACCTGGCTTGCTTCTGGAATACAAGATGATCCATTGCATAGCCATAGCGGTTCTACGATCACTTGGGATCTCAACAGGAACTTGGTAGTTGGCTCCGCCGATTCTTCGTGTCTTAACTTCTAAAGAGGGCTTGGAGTTCTCTAAAGCCTGTTCAAAGGCTTCGAGTGGGTTGTCTGTTTTGATTTTTTGTGCAAATTTATC
>CAYWDE010000106.1:0-6594 GCA_964456885.1 uncultured bacterium
CCATCACATGATCGGCTCCAGCTACTTCTAGAAGCATCGCAACATCGGAGGCGGAAATCGGGACACGGCTCGACATTTTCCGATCTTGCCTCGCGTATCCAAAGTAAGGGATAATCGCTGTGACTGTGTTGGCAGAAGAGCGCTTCAGGGCCCGAATCATCAAGTAGAGCTCCATGAGATTGTCATTCACTGTAGCATCTTTACTGATCGCAGTGGACTGCAAAACAAAAACATCACACCCCCTCACATTATCTAAAATTTGGATCCTCACTTCCCCATCGTTGAATTTTCCGATGGTCGCGTGACTCACCTCAATGTTCAAACAATCTGCCACTGCTTGGGTTAATTCGAGATTCGAGGTGCCTCCGAAAAGTTTGATTTGAGGACCACACTCTCCATAAAAAAAAGGGGAAATCAGTATAAAAACAGCAATCCAGGTTTGCATTTTTTCTCCTTTTGAAAATGCCGGCAGGGAGTGTAAACTACTGAAAGTATGCTTGCTAGAAAAATTTTGAAAACGGGGCCGGGAATCCCCCTTGTCTTTCTACACGGATTTCTCGGAAAAAGTGAAGATTGGGAAGCGGTCACCTCCTTCTTACCTCCTTGCGAATGTATCGCATTTGATTTGCCAGGGCACGGCAATTCCCCTTTTCTCCCCGATTTTGATATCGACATCCCCCGTTTCCATCTGATCGGCTACTCGATGGGGGGGAGAATCGCCCTACAATTTTTTGCGAAAAAAGCAGAAACACTCACTTTACTCTCCGTCCATCCTGGATTACAGACAGAAGAGGAGCGGAAAAAACGGTTAGAAAACGACCAATTTTGGGCCGATCTCCTTTTAGAAGTTCCAATTGACGAGTTTCTTTTACGCTGGTACGATCAATCCATTTTTATCCCTTTTAAGCCCAATTTAACGATGCGCAAACAACAAAATATTCACGATTTGAGATCTGCCCTTCTCCAATATAGTTTGGCCAAGCAGCCCCGATATGAGATCGAAAAAGTGCTTATTGGGGAAAAAGATGAAAAGTTCAAAGCCCTTTATAAAGAGCCGACCCTCATTCCGAATGCTGGACATATGTTGCACTTAGAAAATCCACAAGCTGTTGCTGAAATCATTCAAAAAAGGATCTCTCTATGACCCTCTGGATCCCCTCTGGATCGTATACAGATATTAAATACCATAAAACAGACGGGATTGCGAAAATCACGATCAACCGCCCCGAAGTGCGCAACGCCTTCCGCCCCCTCACAGTCGATGAGATGCGCCATGCGTTGAATGATGCGCGAAATGATGGGACCATCGGCGTGATTATTTTAACAGGCGAAGGGAAAGAGGCGTTTTGTTCTGGAGGGGATCAGAAAATCCGGGGTGAGGCGGGCTATGCCGATGCGCAAGGGGTCCATAGATTGAACGTTCTCGATTTCCAAAGGGAGATCCGCACCTGCCCTAAACCGGTGATCGCGATGATTGCAGGGTATGCGGTAGGCGGAGGGCACGTCCTCCATGTGATTTGCGATCTAAGCATCGCCGCAGAGAATGCAATTTTTGGCCAAACAGGGCCTAGAGTTGGATCTTTTGACGGAGGATTTGGCGCTAGCTATTTGGCCCGCATCGTCGGACAAAAAAAAGCGCGTGAAATTTGGTTTCTCTGTAGACAATATAATGCAACCCAAGCGGTTGAAATGGGCCTTGTCAATTGCGTCGTCCCTTATGAAAAACTCGAGGAGACAACGGTGCAATGGGCGCGAGAAATATTACAGCTCTCTCCGATCGCTATCCGCTGCTTAAAAGCGGCACTAAATGCCGACTGCGATGGACAGGCGGGATTGCAAGAACTCGCTGGCAACGCCACGATGCTTTATTACATGACAGAAGAAGGACAGGAGGGGCGAAATGCCTTCAATGAAAAGCGGAAACCCGACTACAACAAATTCCCCAAACGCCCTTAAGGCGTTCTTTTGGGCAAGTAGACCTAAGACTTGGATTGCGAGCTTAAGCCCCGTATTAGTCGGAATGGCGATGGCAGAGACCCGCTCTCTTGCTCTCTTTATTCCGACAATCCTCTTCTCCCTCTTTATTCAAGTGGGGACCAACTACGCCAATGACTATTATGACTTCATGAATGGGGCCGATACGGTCCTCCGGAACGGCCCTAAAAGGGCGACTCAAGAGGGGTGGGTAACTCCCCAATCAATGTGGCTCGCATCGATCACCCTTTTTAGCTTGGCCCTTCTGATCGCGATTCCATTGATGGTGATCGCAGGGCTTTGGAGCCTCTTCCTTGCTTTAGCCTGCGTAGCGTTTGGGATCCTCTACACAGGCGGTCCAAGACCGCTCGGCTATGTGGGGCTTGGGGAAGCCCTTGTTTTCCTCTTTTTTGGGCCCGTTGCAGCTTGTGGAACCTATTTTTTACAAACAGGGGGCCTGACTCTTCCTGTTTTTATCGCCAGCCTCGCCCCTGGATTTCTCTCCTGCTCAATCCTGATTGCAAACAATCTCCGAGATGAGAAAAGCGATCGGATCGCGAAAAAGAATACATTGATTGTCCGGTTTGGGCGCACTTTTGGCGCTTGGGAATACACCCTCTCTATTTTGTTAGCCGCTACCGTTCCGTTGATCCTCGTCTTCGGTTACCAAGCGCCTCCAAAGCTTTTGACCGCATCGCTCATTTTGTTAATGGCCATCCCTTTGATCAAAAAAGTATTTTCCTTCCGGGATCCCCTGGAGCTGATTTCGGTCCTTCAAAATAGTGCCCTTCTACTGATCCTCTATACAGCCCTCTTTTCTGTTTTGGCATGGTGAAACTGTTCCGTTATAAACTCCCTTTAAAAAATGGGAAGGTGCGCGAAGGGCTTATCTTACAATCGGGAGACCGATTTGGGGAGATTGCCCCCTTGCCCGGCTTTAGCAAAGAGACCCTTGCAGAGGCTCAAAAAGAGGCGATCGAGTGGATCGAAAATAAAACTTCCCCTACCCTACCCTCTGTCCGGTTTGGAATCGCTTCATTAGAAAAAGAGCTGCGCCCGATCCACATTCCCCTTTGCGCCTTAGGGGCCAAGGAGGGATTTTCGACTGTCAAATTGAAGTTGGGACATTTACCTTTAACTGATGCTATCTCACTGGTCAAAGAGCACTACAGGAAATTTTCGTTACGCCTGGATTGCAACCGCGCTTGGACCTTAAGCCAAGCGATCGAATTTGCCAGCCATTTCAAGCCAACTGATTTTCTCTATTTAGAAGAGCCTCTAAAAACCTTTGAAGAGCTCGCGATTTTTTCTAAAAAAACCCATTTTCCGATCGCTTTAGATGAGTCGCTTCACGAAGATTGGAGCCGAATCCCCAGTCTTAAAGCGATTGTAGTTAAACCTACCCTTGTGGGCTCAATCCCCCAAGTCGACAAACACCTTGATCTCATCCTCAGCTCCTCTTACGAGTCGGGTCTTGGCCTTCTCCATATTGCCCATCTCTCTACCAACTCCCTCCCCATCGGTCTCGATACCTCTAGCGCCTTCGTAGAAGATCTATTGATCAATCCGATCAAGTCCCAGTCTGGGTATTTTTCTTGGAAACCCACTTCCCCCCTCATCGATATGGGAAAACTATGTGCCCTCTAAAAGATGCTGCTCGCGACACCCCCGATTACTTGGCGCTCCGATCTAAAGACTTCTGCCTCACATTTGCCGAGCTAGATAAACTAGCCGATTCTGTCCCCCTTTGTGTAGAGACTAAAGAGCTCCCCACGCCTCAACTGATCGCCCAGTTTTTTGCCGCTTGGAGAAGAGAGAGCTATATCTTTCCAATCAATCCCCGCCTCCCGACAAAACCTCTCTCAATAGAAGCCCCTCCCCAATCTCTGCTTTTGTATACTTCAGGCTCCACCGCCTCCCCTAAAATTGCCCTCCTCTCTCTTTCAAATCTCGTTGCAAACGCCTCCACCGCGATTGAAGCGCTTGATCTAAAACCGAAAGATCAGTGGCGCCTCACATTGCCGCTTTATCATGTGGGTGGCATCGGTATTTTGATCCGCTCCATTCTAGCTAGAGCGACAATCGTTCTCGACGATAGCCCAGATACCACTCATCTATCTTATGTACCTACACACCTCTACCGGGCAACACCTATCTATAGAAAACTCCGTTGCCTCCTTCTCGGTGGAGCGCCGATCTCCTCCTATCCAAAACATCTCCCCATTTTTACAAGCTACGGCCTTACAGAAATGGGATCGATGGTCACGTTGAACGGGAATATATTGCCGAATCGGGAAGTTCGTTTGGCAGAAGATGGGGAAATTTTTGTCCGAGGCCCCTCCCTTTTTCAAGGATATCTCGGTGAACCCCCCATTTCCGATTGGTTTGGGACAAAAGATCTCGGATCTTTTATCAACGGGAAGCTGGAGATTTTAGGGAGAAAAGATTGGATGTTCATTTCAGGAGGAGAAAATATTCAACCGGAAGAGATCGAACGGGAACTCAGTGGAATGGAACAAGTGTTAGAAGCGGTCGTGCTGCCGATTGATGATCCAGAATTTGGGAAACGTCCCGTAGCCGTTGTACGCGCAGGAACGCCTTTTACTCTGCAACAAATGGAAACATATTTAAGAGAAAAACTACCTAAATATAAGATCCCCACCGCTTTATTTCTAGTTGATGAAATACCCCGAAAAGATAATTTTAAATTGGATCGATTTATTTTATCACAATATATTAACAATCAACTAGATCGAGACTCCTCTGGGCAAAAAAAAACGGCTTATCTATAATCCGCTCCTTTGCCCCATAAATAATAGCGGACTAATATGACTATGCAAGCCACCCCTTTAAAACGGATCTTCGCCCGGTTTTTCCCGAGAAAAGCGGTCTCAGCTTCCCTCCCGAGAGAAGCGATTGAGGGGGGCTTTTTGCCTGAAGAGCAAAAAAAAGAGTTGGCGCTCCGCTATTTGGCTGAAGGGGAAATGGCCCTTCTACAAGGTAACTTGAGAGCCCTCTCCTGCTTTGAGGCTGCCGCCAACCTAGATGGTCAAAATCCGCAGATCTGGTACCGCCAAGGGCTCGCTTTCTTTGAGTATGGTTCCGAAGAGGGGCGAGAAAAGGCACTCCTTGTAGCAAGTAAAAATTTTAAGATCGCCACCCAACTGGATCCCCGTTTTTTTGATGCGTGGGTCGCTTGGGGAAATACGCTCCTCCAATTAGGGAGATTCCACGAAGAGCACCACTTTTTTACCGAAGCAAAAGATAAATACGAAAAAGCGTTGAATGATGCAGAAGGTCAACCGAAGGGGATCCTCGCGGAGCTCTACTGGGATTATGGTCTAGCTTGGTCTGGAATCGCACAACACTCGGGTGAAGCACTAGACGTCCGGCTCGCGATTGAAGCCTTCCAAACATCAGAAAAACATCAAGAGAACACCTCTCCTGAATTTTGGAATGATTGTGGGAAAGCATATCTCGAGATGGGCCTCCTCATTAACGATTCTAGACTCTACCTTCAATCGATTGAGCACCTGCAAAAAGCGGTCAAAAGTTCCCCCCAATATTTTGATGGGTGGACATCTCTTGCTGAGGCCTATTCACAGCTCTATATCAATACCCTAGATGAAAGATATGTGACTAAAGCGTGCGAAGCCTATGCAATCGCCGCTAAAATATCTCCTCGCGATCCCGATGTATGGCTCGGCTGGGGTCAGCTCCTCGGAGAATCGGGGAAGCACAATAAAGACCCTAAGTCGCTAAGACTGAGTATTGAAAAATGTGCTCGTGCCGGCCAATTAGATGCCGATGAACCTATGATTGTCAGCCAATGGACAGAGAGCCTCTCGATCCTGGGGATGATCACCTCAAGACTCGACCTGATTGTGGAAGCGGAGCACAAAGTACTCAAAGCGACCGATCAGTTCCCCGACGACCCAGATTTGTGGCACGCTTATGGGATCTGCCTTATCGCCTTCGGGAAATACTACGAAGATGCCGATTACTATGAGCTTGCTATCGAAAAGCTCCAATATGGACTCTCGATCGATCGGACAGACCCAGAACTCTGGCATGCCCTCGGCCTTGTCCATAAGTACTATGCAGAAATGACAAACGATGAAGATCTGATCGAAAGGGCTAACCGCTTCCTCGCAAGAGCCATGGATCTGAAGCCTGGCTGCCCCGCGCTCCTCTTCGATTCCGCCTGCTCTCTTTTGCAATTCAGCGAAATTCTCGATGATCTCCCCTCTTTAGAACAGGCGATCGTCCTCTTTGAACTTCTTTTGCGCAATCATAAAGACACACTTCTCCATCACCCAGAATGGCTCTACCAATATGCCTGTGCCCTCGCATGGCTAGGTGATTTTACAGAAGAGGGGACCCACTATACACAAGCGATCGACATTTTCACCCATGTACTCTTAGTCGATCCCGATTTCCCAAAAATCCATTACCGCACTGCACACGCCTTTATGCAGCTCGGCCACCTAACAGGGGAATCTGATTCTTTTAGAAAAGCGATCCACTTCTTCCGCCTGGCCACTCGTCAAGACGAGGAGAACGACCAGGTGTGGCTCGATTGGGGAATCTGTCTGATCCATCTCGCCCACCACACCATCG
>CAYWDE010000107.1:0-2767 GCA_964456885.1 uncultured bacterium
ACGTCTAAAATCTGGACTGATCTCCTCCCGTTCTAAAAATTGGTAAGGATTTGAAGGGGTAAAATTGGGCCTTTGGGCGTAGCTGTAGCAGGGAACCGGTACTCCATCGTTATTTTTTGAATCTGGGTCGGTAAATAAAATATCCCATCCCTCTTCTCCGACCAGTTGATCTAGTTTCTCTATGAGATCAGAGAGGATCCTCGGGTCTTGGGCCACTGCAATGTCGTCTTCCATCACCCAGATCGTCTCATACGCACAATCATAAGCATCTTGGAGAATCGATAGATGGCTTAATACGATCCCGATCGCGCCTCTCGACATACAGTGGGAAAAATAGGTTTGGCCGATCTGGCGGATCTTCTCTTGTTCCCAAATAAAAGAGGCGTCAAAGGGGCGGAGGGATCGGCAATACCCCTCTTTCAGAGGATCGATCTCCTCCTCTTCCCGTTTTAAACGGTAAATCGTCCCCCAGAACCCCTTTTTCATTTTAGGCCCCAGTTTGACCCCCACATCATCGATTGTTTCAAAGGGGAGCTTCCATCCGTTCACAGCGGAGAAACGGTAAGGATAAATCCCATAGAGAGATAGCTGAGAAGTGGAAGCTTCCCATTTTTCAGGCCTCTCATCGAGATTGATCATATAGATGAAGTCGATATTCCGGATCGAGTGGGCATCTGTTTTTCCCTCTATTTTTTTTAGGTGGGATTGTAAGGCTCCAAATACAAAAAAGGGGAAAAAGAGGAGCGGGTACTTCACTTGAAATCCTCTCTATGGGTATCGAGGTACTTAGGGAGGCTGTTATCTGAAAGGTTATGGGTCAAAGTCGCTACAACATCTTCACGAACTGTGAACAATTTAATCCCTGGAGGGAGGGTATAATCCATATCGTAAGGGAGGAAAATGTGGTACTCCTTGATAAAATTTAAAATTTTCTCCATCCCCGATCTTCTGACGATCATTGATTGAGCTCCATAGCGGGAACCGACGAACCGGAAATCGGGGCTGATGTCGTATTTTTGGGAAAATTTAGAGGGGTCTAGGGGAGAAAAATTGGGCCGTTTTGCATAGTAGGAGCAGGGGATATATTGCCCTTGATCGTCTTTGATATCTCTGTCGGTAAAAAGGACATCCCATCCATCAACACCTACAAGAGCATCGAGTTGGGGGATCAGATAGGAAAGAATTTGGGGGTTGCGGATCACCTCAATATCATCTTCCATCACCCAAATGGTCTGATATCCCGAATCGTACGCATCTTGGAGCACCGAAAGGTGGCTGAGGGCGATCCCGATCATCCCTTTGGAGGAGCAGTGGGCAAAGTAGGTGAGGCCATAGTGTTGGATCGGCTCGTGATGCCATATAAAAGGGCTCATACAGGGGCAAGAGGGGTTCAAGCAGGGTTCTTTCACCTCATTGAAAAAGAGCTCGTCAGGGTCTTTAGGACGATACCGAGTCGCCCAAAATCCCCCTTCCATTCCAGGAGAAAAAAGGACCCCTACATCGTTGATCTCCTCTAAAGTCAATTCCCAACCGTTAACAGCAGAAAAACGGTAGGGGATGACCCCATAAAGATAGAGTTGTGCAAGCGACCGTTCGAATTTTTCAGGCCTTTGATCGAGATTGATCATGTAGATAAAATCGATATTCCTCATCGAGTGGCCGCCTGTTTTCCCTTCCGCTTTTTTGAAATGGGATTCTAAAGAGGCAAACAAGAGGAGAGGAAAGAGGAAGAGGATCCCTTTCATTTAAAAGCCTCTGGGTGGGCATTGAGATAGTAGGGGATCCCGTTATCGGAAACACTTTTGGGACGGGTCGATACAATGTCATTCAAAACTGTGTAAAGACGAATCCCTGGAGGTTGGGTATAATCCATATCAAAGGGGAGATAAATAGAGTATTGCCGATAGAAATCTAACAGTTTCTCCATCCCCGATCTCCTCACAATCATCGAATAGGCCCCATATCGGGCGCCAATATATCTAAAATCGGAGCTGATTTCCCGTTTTTCCGAAAATTTGCTCGGATCGGGAGGGTGGAAATTGGGCCTTGGGGCAAAGCTATAGCAGGGGACAGAGATCCCATCATTCCCTTTTGTATCCCGGTCTGTGAATAAGATGTCCCAATTTTCTTTTCCAACTAGCCTGTCTAGCTTGTCTATGAGATCGGAGAGTAACCGGGGATCTTGAAGCACCTCTATATCATCTTCCATAACCCATATAGTCTCGTAGGCAGAGTCATAGGCATCTTGCAAAATAGAGAGGTGGCTGAGTGCGATTCCGATCATCCCAGGAGAGGGGCAATGGCAAAAGTAGGTCATCCCGTACTGTCCAATCGGTTCATGATGCCAGATGAAGGGGCTGTTGCAGGGGCATACAGGGTTAGAACACTCTTCGATGTTGGGAAAATATTGTTCCCCTTTTTCTTTTAAACGGTACCGAGTCGCTAAAAATCCCCCCGTCATCCCTGGAGCGAATTGGACTCCCACATCATCGATCTCTTCTAAAGTCAATTTCCACCCATTGACTGCAGAGAAACGGTAGGGATTAACCCCGTACAAGAGTAGCTGTTGCGAAGAGGCTTGGAATTTTTCAGGCCTCTGGTCGAGATTGATCATGTAGATGAAATCGATATTGGGAAGCGAATGACCCTCTGTTTTACCTTCCACTTTTTTGAGATGACTCTCAAAGCCCCCGTACAAAGAGGTTGTCAAACTAATCAAAAGGAGAAACAACATTTTCCCTTCTTTTTTCCCGATAGCTCTCATCCA
>CAYWDE010000107.1:2777-6568 GCA_964456885.1 uncultured bacterium
ATAAGTCTGTAAATCGAGTTTTTCAAATTTATTTTTGAAGTAGGTGGTCGTCTCATTTTTATCATCGGCGGGAACAGCCAGAAAATCGCAGTTGTAGAGGATATATATGTCGTATCCAAAGGAGTGGAGGAAGGAGATCACCCGTTCAAAATTCTTTTTTTGAGCCACTTGGTCCCGGTGCTCTGGAGCGTGCCCAATCCAACACTCAAAGACGATGAGGGGCTTATTTCTAGCAAGGGTCTCTTTAGCTCCTTGCAAAACGAAATATTCGTAATTTTCCACATCGATTTTGATGAGAGAGACACCATTTAATTTTAACGAATCGAGCGTAATGAGGTCGATGAACTGCTGATCCCCTTCTAGAACTGGCTCCATTTGCTCGATTTCAATGCCGCGCAAAGAGACCCTTTGTTGAGAGTCTCCAAGTCCTTTACAGAGGGAAAGGACGTTTCTACAACCATTGATTTGGAGGTTATAAAGGTGCTCCATGTAGAGCTTTTTATTGGGTTCAAAAGCGATGATCGCTCCGAGATCTCCAACTTTTCTGGACATGAAGATCGTATGGGCGCCAATATGGGCCCCAATATCGATAGCAACCGATCCGGGTCGAATCAATGCATGCATAATCCGGCTCAAATTCCCCTCATAAGCGTATCCAGATTTGAGGGTCCTTTTCACTGAATCTCTATCATCACTATCTAGACAGTAACGGACAGGACCATAATAGGTTGGGAAAACGATCAGAGGATAATACCCATATTGTCCAGAAGGCATCGGATGGGCTTTTAGATAATCACTTGTCTCTTGGCTGTAGAAATAGTCATCTTTGACAAAAAGCATACTCCCCTCGGCCCCCTCTTTATACCAATGGGAAAGGAGGAGAAACCCCTTATCTTCTAGAGCATATTTTAGCTCCCAATAAGGGAATGAACCTTCTGGATAGGGGAATAGGGGGAGATCAATATAGAGAACTTTAAGGGTCTTTTCAGCTTCCGGGTGGCTTTTTAAGAAGGGGAGTACCCGGTCCTGTGGAATTCGGAGCAAATGGGGTGAGGTTTCGGTAAAAAGGGCTTTTGGCCATTTTTTTTGGAAAAGGGGCTCCTCATAAGGGTAGAAATTGGCGATCACCGGATCTGGAGGGAGAAAAAGAGCGAGAAGCTCAAAGGGTTTTCCTCCTAATCCTTTAAAACATTCATCTACCTCTTTTCCTTGCAAAGAGGCAGTGAGGAGAAGGAGAGAAATCCAGAAAGATCTCATTTTGTTCCTCGAACAGGGGCCAATTCTTTCATAAGAGCCTCTTTATCGAGGATCGCGATCCACATTTCGCAATCATCTCTTCCGTAGGCTACATAAATTCGGGATCCATCTACTGTAAAACTGCCTGGGAGAATGACTTTTTTATCTAGGTAATGAAGAAGGTGGGGGGAGTGGGTGTAAAATCCTTCACCCACAATCGGATTGGGAGTTATTTTTCTGATTTCAAAGGGGGGGGACGCTGAGAATGTGTAGGCCCCCATGAAGTAGTGCCAAAGGGGCATTTTTTGCGAAACAGCTGTCTCTATTTGATGCCCCGCGTGGAAAAAAGAGAGGTATTCCCCATCTACGAGCTGAGGAATAGCGCTTCCTCGAGGGACGCCCAATGTCCAAGGGAGAGGGGCCTCTGTTTCATAACAGTGATAACAGGTCCCATCTTCTAGGTTGGGATAGATGATCTCATGGGGATTCATCATGTAGCTCATCAAGAGCTGCCCGTTCCAAACAAAAGGGCTCCAATTTTTTTGCCAGAGGGCTCCATTATAACGCCGCTCATAAAAGAGTTTCGTCGGTTGTGCGAGCCAGATCTTCCCTTTTTCATATTGAACTTCTGCTAAAAACATATCGCGCCGGTCTCTGTACCAGGGGCGGCTGATGTCGATATTGTCGTTGTAGATGATATACATCTTCCCATCGTAAGCAAAAACTCTTGGATCTTCAGATTGCTGCTTGACGCAAGGAGAAGGTCTATACGTAGTGAGGAGCTGAGGCTCGCAAGTTGGCTCAAAGGCATCATCTAGAAAAACCGCATACATCTCATTGGTCCATGGATCCCAAAAGACATTGGGGCAGTAGCGAAAAACGAGGAGATACCCCTCTTCGATTTTCACCATCGAGGGGTTAAATGCATCGTGGAAATTGGGGAAATAGAGCCGCTTGGTCTCAAGGACAATCTGTTTTTTAGGGAGCTCTTCAAGATCGACTTGAAAGCTGAACGCGATCTGAAAAGAAAAAAATAAAAGGGGCAGGTATTTCATAAAAGATTCTTAAGTTTTTCAATCAAGATTTCATGTTCCGGTTTCTTTAGGACCCAAATCGTTGTCCCTGCAATTTCATTTTCCTGTTTTGTAGGAAGATAGATTTCCTCATAGTGAGGAGGGGTTTTGACACGGACATACCCAAATACATTTTCTCTCCCCTTGGCTCGAGAAACAGTATTGTGGGCAACAATGATCGGCACTTTATCAAAGAGAGTTTGTACGAAATCTCCCCTTAAAAAAAGGATCGGTTCGACAAGGGCTATATCGACTTTATTGTACTTGGTCAAATTTCCCATAAAATCGTTGAGCTCTTTCAGGTACGAAGAGTCGATCTGTTCGTAATGGAGCCAGGTAGAGCACTGATAGGAGGCCGCTTTGTACACACCCTCAGAGCCCATATATTTATAAGGCGTCCAGGACATATCTCCCTGAAAACCGCTAAAATAGGCGATTGGAGTCCAATTTGAAGAGTTTTTATAAAACTCCATAAATCGTCTCATCCGATCAGGCCCATAACCAGGGGTAACTACTTCCACAGAGATGACCCGTGTGCAAGAATCTAAAAAGTATTTTGTCGAATAACCGATCCCAAATTCGAGAAAGGTTTTAATTTTTGCGTTTTCAAAAATCTCTTTAAAGCAGATCACGTGACTTGTTCCCCCTCTATCGTCACGTCCTGAACTTAGCCAGTCGTATGTAATCTCTTCAGGTGCATCGAATTTATGCTCTTCAGAAGTTAGAAAAGAGGTCGCAAATAGAAAAACGAGGAGAAATTTATTCATAAATAGGTCTTGGCTAAAGTTTTTAGATCTTCAATAAGGGGTTGATACTCTGGTTTTTTCATGACCCAAACTGTGTTGCCCGGAATATAATCTTCGGTAATTTTGATAGGGAGATAGATCTCTTCATAGTTTTCTGGTACTACCGTTTTCACGTATCCAAACGCATCTTCCTTTCCATCAGCTCTTGATTTCGTATTGTGGCCAATAATAATAGCCACTTTATTGAAAAGAAGTTCGACCAGATCTCCCCTTAAATAGAGGATCGGATGGACGACTGCCACTTCGATTTTATTGTACTTGGATAGATTGGTGATGAATTCATTTAATTCTTTGAGATAATGATCATCAATAACTTTGTAATTTTTGCAATTCATGCACTGGTAGCTAGAGGCAGTATAAACACTATCAGAGCCGATATATTTATAAGGAGCCCAGCTCATGTCTCCATGAAAACCGCTAAAATAGGCGATGGGAACCCAATTTGAGTAATCTTTATAAAATTGGACGAATCGTTTGAGCCGATCGGGGCCATAACCATGGGTGATGAACTCAACGGATAAAACCCTTTTGCAAGAATCTAAATAGTATTTTGTCGAATGGCCCAGCCCAAACTCTAGAAGGGTTTTCACTTTAAGATGATTGAGAATCGTCTTAAAACAGAGGACGTGGCTACAGCCACCTGTATCATCGTTAGCTGTCGTCAACCAGTCGTAGG
>CAYWDE010000108.1:0-6474 GCA_964456885.1 uncultured bacterium
CCGAAGACCTCTCTATCCCTGTCGAAACATTAACGCATAATTTACGAGCCCCTATTCACGAAATCGGCTTGAAAATCGATGAATATAATGGAACAGAGGCCTCTTCCAGAAATTTAAGAGATTTGACCTACTCTTTGGAGCAAAATTACAAACATGTGCAACGTTTAGTGGATCAATTCTCAAGTGATGCGATTCCAGGGACAAAACAGAAAATTACAGCAGACTGGACCCCTTTTACATTTGAAAAATTAGAAGAGAGGCTCCGCTCCTTAGTCAAACGATCGGCAGAGACACAAAATATCAGTATCGATTTTGAATATCCCCTTCTAAAAAGATCAGATGGAAAGCCTATTGAATTTAGCGGAGATGCAACCAAAATCACCGAAATTCTCCTCAACTTTACAAACAATGCGATTAAATATTGCAAACCTGGCTCTAAAGTCACCGTCAAATTTGATATAGAACCAGGATCGGAACCCCCTTATCACCTGATCCACTTTAAAGTGAAAGATAATGGGCCAGGAATTTCTCCGGAAAAACAACAACAACTTTTCACCTGTTTTTCACAGGTAGGTACCCTCTCCGATTCTTCCCAGGAGTCGTCTGGCGTTGGCCTTTACCTCTGTAATCGATACGTAAAACTCCTTAACCCTACCGCCCCTTCCCACGAAAGGATCGGAGTACAAAGCGAAATAGGGAAAGGTTCCACTTTTTGGTTCACCGCAAGGGTCAAAAGGATCCCCGATTCTACTGCACCCTCTCCCGCATCCCCAATCCCGAAAGTAAAAGCGGTCTTCCGAAATCCAAATCTCTCCATTTTATGGGCTGACGACCATATGCCTACATTAAAAATCACCGATAAACTCCTTGAAACTGCCGGTTGCGCAAAAGGGGAAAAAGAATCTTCTAAAAGAAAAACTGTGCAGAGTGGTAATGAAGCACTAATTCATTGCAGTACTTTTCAGTATGATCTCATTTTTCTCGATGAGAATATGGGGGACAATGTAATGGGAGGCTGCGAAGCAGCAAAAGCTATTCTGGCAGACGCAAAGAAAAACTACAGGAAACCTCCCCATATTGTTATTATCACTGGAGATTCCAAGTCTCAAATCGAAGAAAGATTGAAGAAGTTAGAAATTAACGCCCCCATTGAAATCTTAACTAAACCGGTTGACTACAATACAATAGTTCAAACAGCAAATCGTTTAATTCCCGATTAAAAATTTTTCATTTCAAAGCCCTATGTAAAGCCGCTTTACATGGGGGTTTTCTCCTCTGAATCTAAAAGGTACGAGACCTATAGATTCCCGATTCCTCCCGTGGCATATATTTCCTCAATCTTGTACACTTCTTTCACAGAAAAATTCTTACGAGACCCTATGAAGCTCAAAGTCAATAATAAACCACACGAATTCCCTGAAAAAGCAACTCCTAAAGAGGTCGCAGAAAAACTCCATCTCACAGCCCCTGACCAAGCCGTCACTGTGAGCGTAAACGGGAAGCTGCGCGACTTCAATACCCCTTTAGAAGAGGGGGATGAGGTGGTTTTCCTCAATTTTGATGATCCGCAAGGGAAAGAAGTTTTTTGGCACACCTCTGCTCACGTCCTTGCGCAAGCGATTTTACGCCTTTGGCCTAATGCGCAACCGACCATTGGACCTCCGATTGAAAACGGATTCTACTATGATTTTGGCAACCTCACTATCTCTGAGGAAGATTTTGCCAAAATTGAAAAAGAGGTCGAATCGATTTTAAGCGAAAACCACAAAGTGGAACGGCTGGAATTCGCCAATAAAAATGAGGCGCAAGGCTCTTTTTCAAAAAATCCTTATAAATCGGAACTGATTGAAAGCTTTACAGAGACCCCTATATCGGCCTATCGACAAGGGGAGTTTTTAGATCTTTGCCGAGGCCCTCACATGGCCGCGCTCGGAAAAATTAAGGCGTTCAAAGTGCTCAAAACTTCTGGAGCCTACTGGCGGGGGGATTCCAATCGTGAAATGCTCACTCGGGTTTACGCAATTTCGTTCCCTGAGAAAAAGCGGCTGAAAGAATATTTACAGCTCCTTGAAGAGGCGAAGAAAAGGGATCACAAAGTCCTAGGGCCAGCTCTCGATCTCTTCTCTTTCAAGGAAGAGGCTCCAGGGATGCCTTTCATCCATCCAAGAGGGATGATCATCTGGATCCGACTGATCGAATTCTTACGAGAGCACCTCAAAAAAGGGGGCTATCAGGAGATCATGACCCCAATGATGATGAGCAAAGAGCTGTGGGAACGCTCCGGCCATTGGTACCACTATCGGGAAAACATGTACACCTCCCATGTGGAAAATCGGGATTTTGCAATTAAGCCGATGAATTGCCCTGGCTGCATGCTCTATTATAAAACGGCGATCCATAGTTACCGAGAACTCCCTTTGAGGATTGCCGAGATCGGGCATGTGCATCGCTTTGAAGCTTCTGGCGCATTGAATGGTCTCTTTCGAGTGCGCAGTTTCCACCAAGACGACGCCCACCTGTTTATGCGTCCAGACCAAATCCGGGATGAGATCAACCAGATTCTCCGTCTCGTAGATAAAATTTATATGACCTTCAGCCTCCCTTATCGCCTTGAACTCTCTACACGCCCCGAAAAATCGAAAACGATTGGAAGCGATGAAGATTGGGAAAATGCGACAAACGGGCTGAAAGGGGCTCTTGATGATTGGGGGCACACTTATCATGTTAATGAAGGGGACGGCGCATTTTACGGCCCGAAAATCGACATCCATATTCGGGATGCGATCGGCAGGTCGTGGCAAATGGGAACGGTCCAATTAGACATGTCTCTTCCTCAGAAATTTGAACTCGAATTCGTCTCATCGAATGCGGCGCATGAACGCCCAGTGATGCTCCATCGGGCGATTTTCGGCTCAATTGAACGGTTCTTCGGAATTTTAGTGGAACATTTCTGCGGAAAATTCCCGTTCTGGCTCAGCCCTTATCAAGTGACCATCGCAACGGTGGCTGATCGGCATGCACCTTATGCAAGGGAACTGAAAGAGAAAATTGAGAAGCATGGGATCCTTTGCGATGTGGATGAATCGAATGAATCGGTCGGTAAAAAAGTCCGTTCAGCTCAACTTTTAAAAACGAATTACTTGCTGACTGTGGGCGACAAGGAAGTAGAAAATAGAACAGTTGCTCTCAGGACTCGCGACAATGTGGTGCATGGGGAGATTGACATTTCTAATTTTCTTGATAAAGTCATAAAAGAACGAGATGAACGGGCGTTAATGTCTCCCTTCTCGACAGCTCCATAAAAGGTGTGCGGATGAAAATTATTTCAATCACTAGTTTCAAAGGTGGAACGGCGAAAACATCAACATCGCTCCACGTTGGATCAGCTCTTTCTCTCTTTCATAAAAAACGGGTTTTACTCATCGATTTCGACGCTCAAGCAAACCTCACAACAGGGCTTGGCTTTGATCCAGATGAACAAGATAGTATGGCACCTGTTTTACAAGGGGAAAAGACGATTCATGAAGTGATTTTGAAAACATGTATTCCTAATATGGATATTGTCCCTGCAGATACATGGCTAGAGCGCGTCGAAGTTTCTGGATCTTTAGCTGCGGATCGTTATTCGCACGAACGTTTGAAAGAAATTTTACGCGATCTCCCTTATGATGTAGTTTTGATCGATACGCCTCCATCTCTTTGTTGGTTGACTGAATCTTCAATGATCGCATCAAACTACTCTCTTGTCTGTGCAACTCCCGAGTTTTATAGTGTAAAAGGGTTGCAAAGACTGGCTCTATTTATTAACAATATTTCCGAACGGCACGGAGGAAATGTTCTGGGAGTGGCTCTCTCATTTTGGAATCCGCGTGGCAAAAGCAACGACGCATTTCTGAAAGTGATTGAGCAAACATTTCCAGGAAAACTCTTGCAAGCAAAAGTGAGACGCGATATCGCTGTATCTGAGGCGACAATTTATGGAAAGCCGATATTTGAGACCGCGCCTAACGCTCGAGCGTCGCAAGATTACATGGATCTCACGTCGGAAATACTTATGAGGATTTGATGATGTCAAAATTCAATGACCTTCTCCACTTGCGATTCAAACAAAAAGATTCGCAGCAACAAAAAATGACAGCCCTTGTAGAGCGCTCTAATAATGGGGAACTTTCCAGTTTTTCAGGTGTTTTCCGCGTTGCTCAGCTAAATGAAAAAGAGAAAGCAGACATCGAGACAATTCTCCGAACATTCCGGTTAACTGAAGATTCCGATTACAATACCGACATGCAAGCGTTGATGGCGATCACCTCTGAAGTGAAAGCGATCACCAACCAAGCTGTCATCCTTCATGGCGAACGGATCAAAAGAGCTCAAGAGATCTTGAAAAACTATAGAGACGGTGCTTTCACAGCTTGGTTATTTTCAACGTACGGGAACCGTCAAACTCCCTACAATTTTTTACAGTACTACGAATTCTATACAGTTCTTCCCCAAACACTCCACGCAAAACTCGATCAGATGCCGCGCCAAGCTGTATACAGCCTTGCAAGTAGAGCCGGTTCCTTCGATAAAAAAGAGTGGATTGTAAAAAATTATGCAGGTCAACCGAAAGAAGAGCTCTTAAAATTGATCCGTTTTGAATTTCCTCTTCAAGAAGATGATAAACGGCTCCCCAATTTTGCCCATAACGCGGTCCAATTCTTGAAAAAAACGCGCGAAATGGTCAAAAGCCCCCATTTCAATCCAAAAGAAGAAGAAAAAAAGCAGATTCGGAATCTTCTAAACCAGATCCAATCGCTACTCGATAAGTAACACTCATGGATTCAGCGCGCCACGAAGAATACGCCTCTCCCTTCTCGGCGCGCTACACTAGCCCTGAGATGTCCCACCTCTTTTCAGCCCAATTTAAGATATCGACCTTTCGTAGACTTTGGGTCTCTTTAGCCAAAGCAGAAAAAAAATTGGGCCTTCCGATCACAGAAAAGCAGATCGCTCAGATGGAAGACCATGTCGATACGATCGACTTTACCTTAGCTGCGAACTACGAGAAGAAATTTAAACACGATGTGATGGCCCATATCCACGCATTTGGGGATCAATGCCCCGATGCGAAAGCGATCATCCATCTGGGGGCCACCTCCTCTTTTGTTACAGACAATACCGATCTAATTCAGCTTAAAAAAGGGCTTGAGATCCTGTTTAGTAAGTTAATTCAAGCGATCCGCCTTTTATCCCAATTTGCCGCCAAAGAGGCCGCCTCTCCTTGCTTAGCTTATACCCATTTTCAGCCGGCACAACCCACTACGATCGGGAAAAGAGCCTCCCTTTGGCTCCAAGACCTGATGCTAGATGCCCAGGAATTCGAGCGGCAGATCGCCTCTTTGCCCTTTCTCGGCGCTAAAGGGGCAACAGGGACCCAAAGCTCGTTCCTCGCTCTTTTCGATGGAAATGGGCTTAAAGTGAAAAAACTCGAAGAGATGATCGCGGAAGATTTTGAGTTTGAGAAAATTCTCCCATTATCTGGACAAACATATACCCGAAAGCTCGATGTAAACATCCTCAATGTGCTCGAATCGTTTGCAGCGACAGTCCACAAGATGGCGACTGATATCCGCCTCCTCGCTCATGAGGGGGAACTTTCTGAGTCGTTTGGAGAATTGCAGGTGGGCTCCTCTGCGATGCCTTACAAACGGAATCCCATCTATTCAGAAAGGATCTGCGGCCTGGCCCGTTTTGTGATTTCACTCGCCCAAAATCCAGTCTATACGGCAGCGACTCAATGGCTCGAAAGGACACTCGACGACTCTTCCAATCGCCGCCTCTGCATCCCCGAATCGTTCCTCGGGGCCGATGCAATTCTCAATCTTCTAATCCACCTCCTTTCCCATTTGAAAGTAGATCGGGCGCGCGCATTAGAAAATCTCGATGCGCAGATCCACCACCTCGCGATGGAAAATATTCTGATGTTCGCTGTGAAAAAAGGGGCCGACCGGCAAGCTGTTCACGAAGTTTTACGGAAATTAGCGGATCAGAAAAAACCCAATATTGCAAAAGCACTAGGTCTCGATCCGAAAGAACTCGATGCCTATTTAACCCCCACCAAACTCATCGGCAGAGCCCCAGATCAGGTGAGAGATTTTCTAGAAGAGGAGGTGGAACCATTTTTATCGCGGCATAAAAACGTTTCAGCTTCTATGCCGCGGATCGAAATTTAATACGTGTGTTAGTTTTTCAAAACCAGATATTCTGGTTTGCTAGCCACCCCATCAAAGGCGGTCCAGCGCCCTTCAAGTTCGCCCCAAGGACCCACTCGATAAGAGGCGACACCCCACAAAGAGGGATTCCCCGCATCGACATAAGCGACACTTAAAATATCGTTGTGGAGAACACCAACTCCCACTTGAGCTTGCTTAGAGCCGATGAGCCAAGTCACCTTATAATTATCACCTTGAGGAGCAATGATCACTTCTCCGT
>CAYWDE010000109.1:0-6473 GCA_964456885.1 uncultured bacterium
ATCTGTCCAAGTATATAGAAGATATGGTACATCACAGATTGGGAGCTTGATATGTCGGTTTGGAGTCGAAGCTGGTGGGTTATTCTATTCTGCGCCATAACCAGCTTGACCTATTTCCATTTTTTGAAAGACAAAAAAGGGGCTCTTTATGTCCTCAATGTGCGCTTAAAAGAGATGGAAATGGAAAAAATTCAAGCCCTTGAGAAGCGGGAAGATTTAGAACTCCGGATCGCCTCTCAAAATGATCCCGCATGGATCGAGATGGTTTTAATCCGCGATTTGGGTGTTGTACCTGAAGGGTTCCTTAAAGTACACTTTAAACAACGTTCTTAATTTTATCCCTCGTTTCTTATTGTACCTATTTATTCTGCGGGTTAATATCGCCAAAAAAGACTCGAAAAAATGATCGTTTTCCTTTTTCTGCTCATTTTGCTTTCCGCCTTTCTTTCTGGATCCGAGACAGCCCTTTTTTCACTCTCTCCTCTCACTGTCAAATCGTATCGAAATACCTCTGAGCCGCGCCTCAACCTGATTGGTAAGCTGATGGAGAGGCCAAGGGAAGTTCTAGTCACTATCTTGATGTTGAATATCTTGGCCAATATATTGATGCAGAACACTGTCTCGACTCTATTTGATTCTTACGAAAGTTGGGGTTTGAAAATTGGGGTCCCTCTCGCTTTGACTTTGATCTTTGGGGAGGTATTGCCAAAGTCGCTAGCGCTTCCGAGTCATACGACGATTGCCTATTGGGTAGCTCCCTGGATTCAAAGAGCTGCCACTGTTTTAAGACCTATTCGGGGCCCTTTGACCCGAGCCACCAGTTTTATCTCCCGCTTCCTCTTTTTTTTCTTAAGAGAGGAGAAAGAGATCTCAGCAGAAGAGTTAAGGCATGTGCTTAAAACTTCGGAAGAGCGGGGGATTTTAATGCCTATCGAAGCGGAACTGGTCGGGGGGACTCTCGATTTACAAAATTCCCATGTAAAAGAGCATATGCGCCCTAGGGAAGAGATCCTTTTCTATGATATCCAAAAGCCTCTGGAACAGCTTTTAGATCTTTTTACAAACAAAGAGACAACCCGAATTCCTGTATGTGATGGGGATCTAGAAAATCTGAAGGGGATTTTAACCACTCGCCACTTTTTTTTTCACCAGAATCAGATCAAAATGGGAAAAGATCTCCTCCCCATTTTAAAAAAGCCCTACTATCTCCCCGAATCTACAAAAGGGTGGATCGCTTTGCGCAATCTACGGGAACGGAATACAACCCTAGCCATAGTAGTCGATGAGTATGGGTCTATTTCGGGACTTATTACTCAGGAAGATCTTGCAGAGGCTGTCATCGGTGAAATTGTAGACGCAAGAGATTCAAAAACTCTCTATACCCGTTCTAGCCAGGATGTGATCATTGCCAGTGGAAAATTGGAGTTGGGGGAATTTGAAGAGATTTTCGGAATCTCTTTAAAATCGAAGGGAAACATCGTGACGTTAGGCGGGTGGCTGATTGAGCAGTTAGGGGATATCCCTCTGACCGGAACTAAATATGCGACAGATGATTTTCTATTTTATGTCTTAGCTGCTGAGCCGAACCGGATCCGGAGGATTTATGTCCGGAGGCTTAAAAAATGAGCAAAACTTATCTCTTTTTTATGCTCCTTTCAGTTTGTGTTCAGGCCCTTTTTGCCTTTTTTGAGATGGCTTGCGTCTCTTTTAATAAGGTGCGGCTCCAATACTACGTAAGTTTAGGAACAAAGCGGGCTTTATGGCTCAATTACCTTATTAAAACCCCTTCCAGATTGTTTGGAACAACCCTGATTGGGATCACGGCTTCTCTTGTGATCGGGTCGGAGTGTTCTCGCCGTTTTTATGAATCGATCCATCTAGATCCCGATTTCGCATTTTTAACACAGGTGCCTCTCGTCGTTATTTTTGGAGAATTAGCCCCCATGTTTGCAGCTCGGCGCCATCCGGAGCAAGCGGCGATGTTCTGCGTCCCCCTTATGATTGTTTTAGCCCGTATCCTCACTCCGATCACATGGGGTTTTGATGCTATATCCCGCCTCATCCACAGAGTCATGAAGAAAGAGACGGAGGCGGCCCTCTTTTTAACACGGGAAGAGGTGCGGATGGCATTTGAAGAAAAAGAGGAGGGGACAGATGAATTTAACACCGCGGTGAGCCAGATTTTTCAACTCAAGAGTCTAACAGCGGCGCAACTGATGACCCCCCTTGCGAAAGTGCAGCTCGCCCCGTCCAATGTGACCCTTGCGGAGCTGCGTCACATCTTAAGTGTCCATTATGCCCCGATCATTCCGATTTATCACCGTCAACCCCAAAATATTGTGGCGATCGTCTCTTTAAGGGATCTTCTCCGCATAGAGGAGCATAAAAAGGTTATTGAGGTCTCCCGCTCTCCCTGGTTTGTCATCCAAAGCACATCAATCTTGCAGATTCTCCAGCAATTTCGACACAACAACCAGAGTACCGCAGTGATTCTCGATTCATCTGGGTTGGCGATTGGGATCTTAACGCTCGACCAGATCCTTGCTGAAATTTTTGGAGAAGAGTCCCGAGCGGTTGGTGGCATAGAGGAGGCGAGCCATTACATCGAGAGGACTCTCTCTGGAGATATGAGCATTGCTGAATTCAATAAACAGTTCCAAGCCCATTTACCCGATCATAAGGGAAATACTTTGAGCGATCTACTCCTCTCCGAAATCGATCATTTGCCTGTGATTGACGAGTCGATCCGGATTGCCGATTTTGAGTTCATAATCAATGAACCTACTTTACGAGGGATCAAAACGCTTTCAGTCCGATCTGTTCAGGAGTAGCGGGAAAAGAGGTTTTAAGTTAACCTGTTTTACCTGTGCAACGATGGCTTAATGATTGCAGCTACAAATTCACGCGTTACCCCAAAAAAAAGACGTTTTGTCGTGCGCAAAAGTGCAGCCCTTGCTTTTATGGCAAGCATCGAAAGCACTTGGAAAGGACATGAGCAGTTTGTTTTCTGGCTCGTTCAATACCTCCATCCAAAAACAATTGTCGATCTCGGATTCGATCGGGGTCTTTCGACAATCGCTTTTGGGTATCGGAACAAAGGGCAGGTGTTCGGCATCGACTGGTTTGATGAGGGGAACTATGTGACTAAGTGTTTCGCTCTCGATGCCGCTTTTCGAAATATCTCAAATGCCCTCCGCTTTCATTATGCGAAAAATATCCATCTGATCGTTGGCCCCTTTAAGGAGATAGCGAGGACTTGGCACAGAAAAATCGATATTCTCCATATCGATTGGGCCCACAGCTACCAATCTGTGAAACAACACTATGAGAATTGGAGCCGGTATCTAAACGCAGATGGGGTTGTTCTCATTCACGATGTGACGACCTATCCTTTGGAGACGGGGCGGTTTTTTAATGAATTGCCGATGTATAAGTTCATTTTTCCTCAAGCTCATGGGTTGGGTGTCGCATCGACCAATGAAGCTCTCATTCGCGAGATCAAAGACAAATTCTCTCTCTCTGAGTAAGCTGACGATATATCTTTCTATATCTTAGATATATAAGTATAGATCTATTGACCCATTTTAAGAGATGTGATAATATATCAATTAAAGAAATTGAGGTATTTTAATAGATCGATATGGGCGAATCATTAGAAAAAATAGCAAAAGATATCAAAACAGCTCGAGAAAAAAAGGGGTTGAGCCAAAGGGCCCTCAGTGCTCTTGTCAGGATTCCTCAGAGTCATATCTCTAAAATTGAACGGGGAGAGGTCGATTTACAGACGTCTAGCCTTATTGAAATTGCTCGCGCCCTTGAGCTAGAACTCGTATTGGTCTCGCGCGAATATCTATCAGCTATCGAAGCGATGAAAGCAGGCCTTCTTCAGACATCTAAACAAATCCCTGCATATCGGTTGGAAGAGGAAGAAAACCATGGCTTCTGATGTGAAAATTCTCAGAATTTTTTTCTACCACTATCCCATCGGAACATTAACGCATTTGCCAGGAGATAAAAATCTATTTACATTCAATCCCGATTATATAACCGACCGATCCCGCCCTGTTCTAAGTTTGTCTTTTAAAGATATCTGGGGAGAATTGATCCCAAGTATTCCTATGACTCAGACCCGACTCCCCCCATTTTTTTCTAATCTGCTCCCTGAAGGAATGTTGCGAGAATATCTTGCAGGGAGAGCGGGGATCAATCCAGACCATGAATTTTTTCTTTTGTCACTTTTGGGGCAAGATTTGCCTGGTGCATTGACTATTCAACCGGTAGATAACGATGAATTTTTTATCCCTTCTGAATTCTCTGAAGAAAAAAGTCAGAGAAAAAAAACAATCCCCTTCCGATTTTCTCTGGCTGGAGTGCAGTTGAAATTTTCTGCGATTGAAAAGATGGATCATGGATGGGTAATCCCTGCAAATGGGGTAGGCGGAAGTTGGATTGTGAAGCTCCCTCATACGGCATTTCCAGGAATTCCGGAAAATGAATATACGATGATGGAATTAGCTCGAAAAGTGGGTATTGATGTTCCCTCTACGTCTCTCCATCCGATTAAAGATTTACAAGAGTTGCCGAAAGAATTCGAGCGGTTAGGTAATTATGTCTATGCTATTCAACGTTTTGATCGGACTGACGGGGGGGAGAAAATCCATATTGAAGATTTTGCTCAGGTATTCGGCGTCTATCCTGAAAAGAAATATAAGAGCGCCAGTTATCGGAATATCGCTGAAGTGATCTGGAGAGAGAGCGGAAACGCTGGTATTGTGGAGTTTATCAGACGTTTTGTCTTTAATGCGCTGATCGGAAATGGCGATATGCATCTTAAAAATTGGTCTCTGATTTATCGAGACAAAATGAAAGCTTCGCTTGCGCCTGCTTATGATTTCGTCTCTACAATTCCCTATATTCCAGAAGATCGGCTAGCGTTAAATTTTGTCGATAGCAAAGATTTCCAATCGATTACTTTAGGACAATTTAATTGTTTTGCCAGGAAAGCAGGCCTTCCCGAAGAACTAGTTCTGCGCACAGTCGGAGAGACTGTAGAGGCTTTCTCAGAAGCTTGGAAAACAGTTAAAGACTTCCCCTTGAGTCACGAAGTCTATAACGCTATTTCAAAGCATCTTAAAACGATTCCCCTCTGGAACTAAGGGCATTTTCAAGAAGTGATTTTTCTGAGTTTGTGGACGATGGTTGCTGTCCGCTCAATGGCGATGTCGATCTCTTCGCGAGTATTTAGACGGCTAAGGGAAAAGCGGATGGAGGAGCGGGCTATTTTTCGGTCAATCCCCATGTTGGTGAGGATCCGGGAGGGCTCTATCGTACCAGAGCCGCAGGCGGAGCCATGGCTGACGGCAATGCCAGCGAGGTCGAGCTGCATGAGGAGCGTCTCCCCATCGACGCCGAGAAAGGCGATATTCGAGGTGTTGGAGATCCTGGGCCCTTCCCCATGGATGAGGAGGTCCGGGAGGGTGTGAAGGAGCCCTTTTTCTAAATGGGACCGGAGATCGAGAAGGGAGTTTGCGATCTCTGTCTGATTTTCTTGTAAGATCTGGAGCGCCTCTGCGAGGCCTAGGATGCCGGTGAGGTTTTCGGTACCAGCTCGTCTGAAGTTTTCTTGTCCGCCACCAGTGATTTCTGGACTGAGTTTAAATCCCCCTTTTACATAGAGAGCGCCAACCCCTTTGGGGGCGTGGAATTTGTGGCCGCTGAGAGCGATGGCAGAGACCCCTTTGAAAGAGGGGAAGGGTTCTTTGCCGATATAGGATACAGCATCGATGAAAAGGGGGATGCCTCGGCTCATTGCGATCTGAGAGATCGCTTCAAGATCGATTTTAACACCCGTCTCTCCATTGGAGGCGGTGAGGACGATGGCGCTCGTATTGGGCTGGATCGCCCCGGCGATCTGTTCTGGAAGGGGGGCTCCCCAGAGTCCCACAGGGAGATAAGTGACCGATCGGCCTCTCTGTTCAAGCGCTTGGAGGGTCCGATAGATCGCCGAATGTTCAATTGAAGTGGTGATTATGTGGGACTGGGAAGGGAGGCTTCTCAAAAATAAATTGATGCTTTCTGTACCGCCAGAGGTGAAAATAATTTCATCGGGTTTTGCTTGGAAGAAAGAGGCGACTTTTAGGCGGGCATTTAAGAGTTGGTTCCGGGCCGCCTGACCAAAGGAGTGGACACTAGAAGGATTCGCGGGAGGTCCCTTCAAATCCTGTAGCATCGCTTGGAAGACTCTCGGATCGAGTTGGGTCGTCGCATTGTTGTCTAGGTAGATCCTTTCCACTCTTTTTCTCTGATTGAATCATGAGGATAGTGATATTATCAGAACTGCCTTTAATTTTCGCCTTCTGAATCAGCCTTTTTGAGGCCGATTCTAGGTTTGGGGATCGGTTGATCACTTTTTCAATATCCTCAAGGGAAAGGACGTCTGAGAGCCCATCTGTGCAGAGGAAGAAAAGGTCTCC
>CAYWDE010000110.1:0-6460 GCA_964456885.1 uncultured bacterium
TAATGGCTTCTAGCTGTTTCTCTAGCTGCCATCGGGTTTATCATTTATGTAGGTTTTTATACCTTCTGGAAAAGGCACTCATCCTACGCTACGATCGTAGGGAGTATTTCTGGAGCAATTCCCCCTGTTGTCGGCTATTGCGCAGTGACCGAAAAATTCGATATGGGGGCCGCTATCTTATTTATGATTTTAGTCCTTTGGCAAATGCCCCATTTTTATTCGATCGCGATGTACCGGTTAACCGACTATTCCTCTGCTTCGATCCCCATTTTGCCGAAAGAGAGGGGAAACTACGTAACAAAAATACATATCCTCCTCTATATCATCGCTTTTATAGGCGCTACCATAATGCTGATGGCCTTTGGATATACGGGGTACGCCTATCTGATCACAGCTTTAGTGCTCGGTTTTGCTTGGCTGTGGCTCTCTATCAAAGGCTTTAAAAGCCATAACGATAAATTATGGGCACGCGATATGTTCCGCCTCTCTCTTGTGATCATCACCCTCCTTTGTCTCATGATTTCGTTCGATACGGCCTCTTAATTTATTATTTGACACTTCCATTGAGAAGTGGTAGGTTTGGAAAAATTAACTACAAGACTTCGTACCGTAATGAAAAATACAAATCTACGTGTCCTTTACTTGCTCCTCTTTTCTGGGATTATTTTGCTCCTTTTTCTTGTGATGCAGCCCCTAGAATTGATCGCTTTTATCCATCATGTCGCGATCTTAGATCCGAAAGGGTACATTGGAATTGAGGAGCGGAACCTCCTTTTAATTCTGCAAGGGATTATGTTGCTCGTCGTGATCCCTGTCTATTTTTTCACTTTTATCTTCTCTTGGAAGTACAATGCTTCTAACAAAAAAGCAAAATACGACCCAGATCTGATCGATAATCGGACTGCCGAATATCTTTGGTGGGGGATCCCGACTGTTTTAACGATTATAATTGGTGTACTGACCTATATCAAAACCGATCAATTAGATCCTTATAGACCGATCCCATCAGATAAGCCTACCAAGACAATCCAGGTTGTCGCTTTGCAGTGGAAGTGGCTTTTTATTTATCCTGATGAGCAGATCGCATCGGTCAATTTTCTCCAAATTCCGGTCGATACTCCCATCCGATTTGAAATCACGGCCGATGCTCCAATGAATTCGTTTTGGATCCCCCGTTTAGGTGGTCAAATCTACGCTATGCCGGGGATGAAAACAGTTCTCCATTTAATCGCGAATGAGACAGGGGATTATAGAGGCTCTTCGGCTAATTTAAGTGGCGAAGGGTTTTCTGGAATGAACTTTATCACCAGAGCTTCGACTGAAGAAGAGTTTCAGAATTGGGTCGCAAATGCGAGAGGATCTGCTCAGTCGTTTGAATATAACGAATTGGCGAAGCCGAGTATGAAGAATTCTGTTGAAATTTACCGACCCGATGCGGGCCTTTTTGATCAAATTGTAATGAAATATATGAAGTGACTATGTTTGGCAGATTGACATTAAAAGCTTTCGAGCACGATTTCGTTCAGACCGGAGCTGTCTTAGGGATGGTTTTTGGAGGGATCGCTATTGCTGCATGCCTCTTTTATTTCAAGAAATGGAAGTGGCTTTGGCACGAGTATATCACAACGGTCGATCATAAAAAAATCGGCATCATGAACTTCATTGTCGCTCTTGTTCTCTTGTTAAGGGGGTCTGCCGATGCGTTGATGATGCGGATTCAACAAGCTATTTCTGTTGGCGATTCGTACGGTTATTTAGAGGCGAGTCACTACCAAGAGGTGTTTTCTGCTCACGGGACGACGATGATCTTTTTTGTCGGGATGGGAGTTGTCTTTGGTCTGATGAATTGCATTGTCCCTTTGCAAATTGGGGCAAGAGATGTTGCGTTTCCCTTTCTAAACGCGGTCGGTTTCTGGCTTTTCGCTTCGGGAGCAGCCCTTCTGATGATCTCTTTAGGAGTGGGCCATTTTTCTGCCACTGGCTGGCTCGCCTATCCACCTCTATCCAGTATTGAATATAGCCCGAATGAAGGGGTCGATTATTGGATCTGGATCGTTCAGCTGGCTGGGGTAGGGAGTACGTTGGCAGGGGTTAATTTCTTAGTCACCATTTTAAAAATGAGGTGTCAGGGGATGACACTCATGAGGATGCCCATCTTCATTTGGAGCGCCCTTTGTTGTATGATTCTGGTGATCTTTGCTTTCCCTATTTTAACCGCAACGCTCTACCTATTGACCCTCGATCGGTATGCGGGGACCCATTTTTTCAGCGTCGGCTATGGGGGGAATTTTATGATGTATGTGAACCTTATTTGGGCCTGGGGCCATCCAGAGGTTTATATTTTGATCCTTCCCGCTTTCGGAACTTTTTCTGAGGTGGTCTCCACTTTCTCAGAAAAAAGGCTATTCGGCTACACCTCCATGGTATGGGCTCTTATCGCCATTACGGTCCTCTCATTCATTGTATGGCTCCACCATTTCTTCACAATGGGAGCAAGCGTCAATGTGAACGCTTTCTTCGCCATTATGACGATGCTGATTGCCATCCCTACTGGGGTGAAGATCTTTAACTGGCTTTTCACAAAATTCCGTGGAAGGGTCCATTTGACAACGCCTATGTTGTGGTTTTTCGCTTTTGTGCTCAATTTCAGTGTCGGAGGGATGACCGGGATGCTCCTCTCTGCTCCCCCTGTCGATTATCAGGTGCACAATAGCCTCTTCCTTGTCGCCCATTTCCACGGGATGGTCATTGGGGGGGTCCTCTTTGGATTCTTTTCTGGATTTACCTACTGGTTCCCTAAAGTGACCGGCTTTTTCTTAAATGAGAAGATCAATTTTATCGCTTTTTGGTTCTGGTTTGTCGGGTTTCTCCTCGCCTTCATGCCTCTTTATATGCTCGGATTTATGGGGGCCACAAGAAGGCTTGACCACTACGATGCGGCAACGGGATGGCAACCCCTATTTCAACTTGTTTGCGTTGGCGCCTTTTTGATTTTAATCGGAATTCTCCTCCAGATGTACGACATTTTTTATAGCATTAAAAATCGGAAAAAACAGTTAGACACTACAGGAGATCCGTGGAACGGCAGATCTTTAGAGTGGTCGATCCCTTCTCCAGCGCCGCTCTATAATTTTGCGATCCCTCCGATTGTCGATCAGCTCGATCCTCTTTGGGCGATCAAAAGGGGAGAGGGGCCGAAAAATCACCACAAATATGAAGATATCCACCTCCCTGTAGATACAGCGATCCCTCCTTATATTGGCCTTTTGGCTTTGACTTTTGGGTTTGCAATGGTCTGGTATATCTACTGGCTCGCTATCATCAGTTTCATCGGAGTCGTGATCTGTTTAGTTGTGCGCCTTTCTCAGAAAGAAAAAATGCAGATCATTACAGTGGAACAAATTAAAAAAAATGAATTGGAATTTGGGAAACAGAAGATATGACCATCCATTATCATAGAGAAGCCCACCCTGATATAAGCGTTCCCGATCCCCACCAAGATCCCTTTGCCAGAGTGACTCTTGGCTTCTGGATCTACCTGATGACCGACTGTCTGATCTTCGGAACCCTTTTCGCCACTTTCGCTGTCCTCCATAACAACACTTTTGGGGGCCCTTCGGGAAAAGATCTGTTCAGCCTGGGGCTCGCTTTTGCAGAAACGATGGTTCTCCTCCTCAGCAGCGTCACAAGTGGACTTGCTCTTCTTGCCGCTTTGAAAAGCAAAAAAAATCAGGTGGTTTTCTGGCTGATCTTCGCTTTTCTCTTTGGCGCCTCCTTTATTTTTATGGAGCTGACCGAGTTTGATAAGATCGCAAGCGAAGGGCATGACTGGACCAAATCTGCTTTTCTCTCATCTTTCTTTACTCTTGTTGGGACCCACGGGCTCCACGTTTCGATCGGGCTTCTTTGGATGAGTGTTATGATGGTTCAAATCTTCTTCCTTGGCGTGACCCTCGACACCTTTCGCCGGCTTGTTGTATTCAGCCTCTTCTGGCACTTTCTCGATCTCGTCTGGATCTTTATTTTCACCTTTGTCTATTTGATTGGAGGATTATGAACACAGAACGTACCTTGGCTGAAGTTCAAAAAGATTGGCCTCAAACGTTAAAGCTTTATGTGATCGGTTTCATCGGTTCAATCTTTCTCACCCTTCTCTCTTTCTCTCTAGCCATAGCCAAGATTTTTTCCAATCAAGTCCTCACCGTTGTTCTCGTTTTTTTGGCTTTGACTCAAGCGATTGTACAGCTGATCTTTTTCATGCATATGGGGACCGAATCGAAGCCCCGCTGGATGACCCTTGTCTTCGGTTTTATGGTCCTTGTGTTGCTGATCGTGATCCTCGGCTCCCTTTGGATCATTTCCGATCTCAACCATCGGGTTATGCCTATGTAAAAGTCTGTTGATCAAAACTTTATTTTTTGAAAGGATAAATCCATTTTCAAAAGGAGGTTTTGATGAAAAACAGATTAGTTTTATTAGGCTTAATGACCGTATTCACCCTTTTTTCTGAAGAGTCTTTAGTCCATTCCCATGAGGATATCCGACAGTATTCGATGCATGGTAATTTTCAGAAAGGTTTAGCTACGAAAGCTTTAGGAGCTAAGGAGTTCGAAGTTTGGAGAGCCAGTATTGCCGTAGGTTCAAAAACACCCCGCCATATTCATGAGACCGAAGAGATCTTTATCGTATTGAAAGGGAAAATCCTTGCAATTGTAGGGGATCGGGAATTTGAGTGCGTTGCGCCAGCAACTTTGATTTGCCCTGCGAATATCCCCCACCAGTTAATCAACATTGGGGATGAGCCTACCGACCAGATTTTGGTTTTAGGTATCGATTCTAAGATTAGCAGTATGAATGGGGACGAGATGAAACTGCCTTGGCGGGAATAGTACTAATCGAGGAAAATAAATTCGTGTTTCAGTAGCTTTGACGCACTCAAATAGGAACTTATTTTCCCTTCATTGGTATAATTTCTTTTCATGGTTAAGGAGCCATTTTTTCCGGTCCATTCCGCTACTATAACCCCCCAATTCCCCGTTTGTATTAATGACCCTGTGGCAGGGGCCACAGCTCGATAGGCTTTTGGGCGCCCCATAGTTGTGGCAATAGAACCGTAAGAGGTTGTTTTCCCATAGGGGATCTTCCTCAATTCTTCCCAAACTCTTTTTTGGAAGGGGGATCCAAATATACAAAGAGGGGTTGTAAATTTTTGCAACCGAGCTGCAAAATATTGGCTCAGCTCTTTTTGAATCGAATCGATCGGTTCTGTCACTCCAGAAATTAATTCCAATCCCGTCTTTTCTTTAAGCCGTTTAATCTCCCAATCTAGCCCGGGGCAGTCAACAAATTCTAAGAGGTAAAGAGCCTTCTCATCTCCAATAGCAGTGAGAGAGCCAAGCTCTGTTTTAAATTCTGCCATTTTGAGAGACGTACTCATCGCGATAATTCCTAAAATTAACGAACCCTTAGAGACTGTTATCAACAGTCTCTTACTTTGTAGATAGCTTTAAAGAAAAAGATTTTAAAGGCCCTCTTCTTTTTTTTCTATCCCACCCCATATAAAATTTCTAAATGCTGGCCATTTTTCGACAGTAATTGCTTTTTTTAAAGCGGTCACTTCTAGCTTATTGTCAAGAGTTTCTATATGAAGAATTGTAAAAAAAGGGATATGATCAGAGTCTAGAATAGAAGAGAGCTGCTCGCTAAAGGGGTGAAAATAGGGCTTTAAATCAGATCTGGTCGCTAATAATTGATAAACATGTTGCTGAATTCTTCTTATTTTATTTTCATCTATTTTTATTGTCGATAATAAATTTTCCCACCCTCTCCTTGTTTTTTTCTGAATTTTTTCCATTGTAATTTCATAGATTTTAATTTTGTAGAGTCCTCTATTTTCTCGGTCTCTCGGTATGTGGGGAATTTCAAATAAGTGAGCTTTGCTAGGAGGAACTTTCAAAAGCGTTAATTGTAGAGATTCTAAAGGCCTAAGGAGCCGTTTTGCTAGTTCTTCTGTTTCTGCAGCGCTATCTGTCTGAAAATTAAAGGTCACATAGTGAAAAGAAGAAGGATCAAGCCCCATTCCTCCTAGAGAATAAAGGGAGAAATTATCCGTTTCTGGATTGAGTTGATAAGCATAAGGGGCCCCTATGTCGATTCTATGAGGCCCATATTCAAAGTAAGTAGTCTCTATTTCTTTTCTTTCCGAAGATCCAGCAGACGAAGACATAGTTCCCCTTTGAACCTATCTCAATAAAAGTGCTTACTGTCAGAAGAGGGTGTTAAAAATCCAACTTTTAAGGTTTTTGAAAAACTAAGAGGATTGGAACCTCTCTTCTAGGTTCTTGTATTTCAGATGGAATTTTCGTAGTAATTACCTCTAAATATGCAACGATCCGGAATAAAGGACGGAAAAGAGGGGCATCATTTCGGGTAGGATCGAAAGTGTGTTTAAGGCATTTCG
>CAYWDE010000111.1:0-6452 GCA_964456885.1 uncultured bacterium
ATTTCCATTTGGTTCATATATTTCCCTTTTCTATCGGCATATGAAACCTCGCAATCCTCATCTGCCATTAAAAAGAGGACCTGAGCAAGCCCTTCTCCTGCATAAATTTTTGCAGGTAAAGGCGTTGTATTTGAGATCTCAAGGGTTACAAATCCTTCCCACTCAGGTTCAAAAGGGGTCACATTCACAATAATTCCACATCTAGCATAGGTCGATTTACCGATACACAAAGTTAACACATTTCGGGGGATTCGAAAGTACTCCATACTCCTCGCCAAAGCAAAAGAGTTGGGGGGAATAATACAGGAAGAGCCTTTGAAATCGATAAAAGTGTTCGCTTTGAAATTTTTCGGATCGACAATGGTGTTGTGTACATTAGTGAAAATTTTGAAATCTTCGGCCACTCTTAAATCGTACCCATAGCTCGAAAGGCCATAACTAACCAATCGCTGCCCATTTTCTTCCCGAATCTGCCGGTCGAAAAATGGTTCTATCATTTTGTGTTTGATCGCCATCTGGCGGATCCATTTATCTGAACGGATTGTCATAGTGTAGGTTTTTCTCTTAACTTTGAGTTGTGTTCAGTACTAATTCTAGCGGGGAGTCGCCTTATATATAGCTTTTCAAATGGTTTTTTTGCTAGGATTTTCTCATATGGGAAAATCTTTTATCGAGTCCTCCTGGGCTAAGCCAGATGGGCAGTTTGAAAATCCGTTAAGACCACAGCAGTTAAACGACTTTATTGGGCAGAAAGCGGTACTTGCGCGCCTCGAGATTTTTATCGAAGCGGCCAAGAGCCGAAAAGAGGCGTTAGGGCACTGCCTCCTCTCAGGTCCTCCCGGTCTCGGAAAAACAACTCTTGCCCATATCATGGCTAAATCGATGGGGACCCAACTCACGGTCATGTCGGGCCCTTGCATTGAAAAACCGGGCGATTTAGCAGGTGTTTTAACCAATCTAAAATTCGGAGACGTCCTCTTCATCGACGAGATCCACCGGATGCCCAAATCGGCTGAAGAATATCTCTATTCTGCAATGGAAGATTTCACCCTTGATCTTATGATCGACACAGGGCCTAATGCACGGAGCGTCCAAGTAAAACTCAACCCATTCACCTTAGTTGCCGCTACTACCCGGTCGGGGCTCCTGAGCGCCCCGATGCGCTCCCGCTTCCTTATTTCTCTTAGACTTGATTATTACGACCCCTCTACTTTGAAGCAAATCGTCGAAAGGTCGGGGCATCTTTTAGGGATCGCTCTGATTCAAGAGGCCTCTTTTGAGATAGCAAAACGGTCTCGTGGCACACCCCGTATTGCAAATAATCTTCTCCGGTGGGTACGCGATTTCGCGCAGATTCAAAAAGTGAAACAGATCGATTTAACAACAGCTCATAAAGCCCTAGAAATGCTCGCGATTGATGCGCGTGGCTTAGATGAAATGGACAAAAAAATCCTAAGTGTTATTATTGACCATCACGACGGGGGTCCTGTGGGCCTCAATAATTTGGCAGCCGCATGCGGCGAAGAATCTCATACGATTGAGGAAGTCTATGAGCCTTTTCTAATTTTGCAAGGGATGATTCGGCGTACCCCTAGGGGACGCGAAGCCACTGCAGCTGCCTATGAACATCTTGGCCGAAAGCCAAAAAAATTACCGGAGCCTTAGTATGAAAACCTCTCTTTTTGCTGTAGCCATCCTCTGCAGCGCCCTATCTATAGTTCAAGCGGATGAAACCACATCCTATGAAAGGATTGCTGAGCCGATTGCACCGCGCAATATTCAAATCCTTTTAGAAAAAGACGTCGATGGAGCTCTTCTTGAAGTGAAAGGGCCTTATTATATTTTCAACCCTCATGATGGGACTAAAGTCTCTTCGGGCCTTCTCGGGAAAAGGTTCATGATCCATGAGCTGGAAAATGGATTGAAATGGGGCGAAGAGTTCCCTGGAATCCACCAAATTTATATTAAGCCCCGCTCTTCTGAAACAGCGATCTTTATCAACGGCATCCAGTATTCAGGCGCGGTCGCTATCTATGGAGTCGCTGGAACAATCAATATTGTCAATGACATCGATATTGAGTCGTTTGTCAAATCACAACTCACCTCCCAATTTCTCTCTCCACTTGAACCAGAAGTGATGTCAGCTCTTGCCATCTTGTCTCGTACAGACGCCTATTACCATGCAATGCGCGCTAACCCAACCAGTTTCTGGCATGTGAGCGCCTCTGAGCTCAACTATCAAGGTTCAGCCCTTATTGTGAACAACTCCCCCATCGATCGGGCAGTTGAGAGCACTCGCCATCTGATCCTACTCCACTCAGAAAATGGGCGCAATTTTCCTTTTGCTACAGCCTGGACAGAGAATAGCGCAGGAAAAACAGCCCCCTATTCCCAAATTTTCCGAAAAGAGACCTTCTCTCCTGAAAAAGGGGTAGAGGCGCCCCACGCAGCCCTAGCTCGTCAAAAAGCTAAATGGACCTATCAGATCGGCAAAAAAACACTCGCCCATCTCTTGAATGTAAACCAAGTTTCTGCCTTTGAACTCTTCGTCGATAAGAGCTCGTCTAAAGTGTACGGAGCCCGTGTGAAAGATGGATCTCAAAGTTTTGATATCGACTTCCTCACCTTGCAAAACCGCCTTGGCGCATCCCATTTACAAAGCTCCGACTTCACCGTCTCAGTGAAAGACGACAACCTCGTTTTCACCGGCTTCGGCAAAGGGCATGGAGTGGGGCTCTGCCTCTATTCGGCAACCGCGCTTGCTCAAAACGGGGAAAATGCGGTAAAAATTCTCTCTAAGTTCTTCCCTGAGACCTACTTATACAACTTAGATGCAGTTCCCAAGTAGATCATAAATAGAACGGAAAAAGTGCATTTCTGAGGGGATTACACAGCCACGTGTAATCCCCTCTTTTTATACCCAAGGTGGCTCAAAATTTGTTTTTTTTGACCCAATTGAAAGCTGCCTAAAATTGATTAAAAATTGGTATTAAAAGAGATAGATTGGTAATATGACTATAGCCGGGGACCTTGTGGAATAAGCAATCTGAACTAGGTCAGGGCCGGAAGGCAGCATCCTTAAGGAATCTGCCTTATGCCACGAGCCATCTCCGGTGTTTTTTCCCCTATCTAATCCAACCTAAAATCCTTGCCCCAAAAGTCCGTAAAGTCCCTGCTGTAAATAGGGTTAAAGAGATCGCCGATAAATGGTTGTGGATCAGCCGCACCGGTTTCATTAAAACCTCACCCAAGATATAAAAAGTCTCTGTTAGAGCTCTCCTTAAACGGTAAGATCGGGTTGTCATTTGCGGGTCTACTGCATACGCAAAAGCCTTCTCATTCGCCTCATATTTTCCCGCCATGTACGCAATCACCTCTTCCCTTGTGGTTGCTGGCTTTATTTGAAAATAGGCCAAGTCTATCCGGATATTTTCGGCAAGAGCCTCGATTGTCATCCCTTTTTCATTGTAAATTGAGGAGTAGATCTGGAGAAGAGCCTCTTTGGCAGCAGCAGGAAAGGTCTCAGGAATCAAAGTAAAAGCAAAAGAAGAGAGCTGTTTTTCTGTAAATGGGGGAAGAGAGCTTAGACCCTTTTTGATCTTTGCTAAAGCAGATCAAACTCCAACCCTGATCAAAAAGCTTGGTAAAAGCTTCACGGACAAATTCTTTCTCTAGATCGGCTTCATAAAAGGCCAAAACGGGGCCATTCTGTTCCCGCTCTTTCAATTTTTCCGTAAGGATCGATTTTTGGATCTCTATAGGGAGATCTTTAAATGGTTCTAAATCGAGGACAAAAAACTCTTTACCTTGGGTATGGAAATAGGCGCTCATCTGCTTTTGTACCCAAGAACTATAGGAGGGGGAAGTTCCATTAATCTGCAAAATCATTTGAGACTGCCTCCCTAAAAATGTGGATAGGATCCGCGAAATGAAACTGGAAATCGAATCGATACGATTTGTCGGTTTTGAAAAAATCTCATCATTCAACTTTCTGACTTCTCCCCATGCATAATCAATCGCGTTGAATCTCACTCCAGGACACTTTTGAATGATCACCTCTTTCACATTTGATTCTGCTACTAAAGCGGGGCCGCGCAGGGCGATTGCGTTTGATAAGAGCTCATAGGCAACATCTGCAGGATGGGTTTTTTCTCCAATCGCAAGTTTAAGCGAGTAGACGGTATAAAGGGTGCTCCGGACAAGATTTTCTAGATGGGGAAATTGTTGATTTAGCCACCCTTCTATTTCGAAAAAATTGAGCTCATCCATAGATAAAACAAAGGGGCGATCTTGCCTTAAAATCTCTTTACAGCGAGGGGGAACAGATAAAATATAATCGAGCTCATTGAGTTTAAGAATTTGGACCAACGCTTCAATCACAGGGGAACGAGCTGACGCTATTTGACTATGAGCAGCAGCTCCCTGGGAGGCCGATTCTCTTTCTGAATTGTTAAGGTTGTTGAAAGGGAGAGGAACTCTATCTACTACGCTTGGGAGAACCGCTCCAGGAAGCGGAGTTGCTTTTAACCGGTTACTATCTGATAAAGAGTTATTGCTCTCCAAGTTTCGGACCGCAGTTTCTACAATCGGCATACCTGCTCGATGAGCAAAATCCCCCACGTTTTGGGCAATTTTCTCAATTGTGGAGCCGAAAGAACCGAAGAGATTGGATTGGGGCTGACCGGCAGATATGAAGTAGGGCAAAAGCAATTCTCCATCTTCAATAAATAAAAGCCCCCCCTCTTCTCTAATTTGGTTTAAGCTCTCTTTTAGCATTTCGACAGACCAACTTTTTTTGGCCGCCGTCTCGATCAAATCCTTTACCGAACAACGGTAAACAAGTTGTTGATCAACCCTATTTTCTGAGTTTTTTTTAGAAAAACTCCTCACCGCATCTTCAATCAACTCTTTTGAAGAACCGACGATCACCGCTTTCCGATCTCGCCGATTTTCAGGAATAGAAAAATAGTTATAAAAATGGGTCCCTAGCTGTTCAATTTCCCGGTTTTTTGCCGCCTCTCCAGCAATGGAGGGGAAATGGATCTCCTGAAATCTGACCCGCGCTTGAAGATCCTCTTTTGCATGTTCGATCATCCTCTTTAATTCCGCTGGAGTGCTGGCCCGAACCAATTGAACATAATCTACAACCTCCTTTTCAGAAATTGTATTTACCCCTTTATCTAAAGCGGCGATAATAGATGCCTCTAAAAGCTCTATTGCGTGATGGGGATATTTCCCCTCTATTTTATATTGAGAAGCTAACTGAACCGCCGCAGAAATCGCCGAATCCTCGAGGGTGACGCGGCAGCCCCTAAGCTGCTCAAATCTTCCCCGGTCTTTCTGCAATACCTCTACCGCTGTCTCAGGGCTGAATTCGCCCACTTCAATGATATGAATCCTACGGGATAACCCTTCAGGAACTTTGGATGAAGTCCCCTTCTTCCAGCTTGCCACTTTTTCCCGAGCTGTTGTCGCTCCCAAAATGACAATCGAGCGGTCTAGCTGATCGAGAAAAGAGTTAAAAACATCGTGAAAATTTTCTAGGAGTCGATCAAATTCATCAATAAAAAGGACGACCCGATTCCCTTTTGTATGCTCTCTTTGGAGCTCAGTAAATAACTGCTTAAAAAATTCGTGCCCTTTTCCCGACCAGACAGACTCTAAAATCCCTTTAAGACCTTGTGATCCAGAAACTTTCTCAAAATCGAGTTTAAAAACAGAGGTCTTGTTTAAACTACTCACCTCTCTTGAAGCTGTTTTTCTAGCCAACTCCTCAACAATCGCCGTTTTCCCTACACCTGGATCCCCTACAAGGACGACAATTCCATGGGCAGCTACAGCCGATTTCAACTCTGTTAATTCTTTTTCCCGCCCATAGGCTTGCTTCACTTGCCCATTTCTCGCTTGAGCCGTTAGATCTGTCGTATATCGAGACAAAAAGGTGAGATTTTTATTGAAACGGCCCCAGTCGGCGTTGTAGGCCTTAAGAAGACCCATTCCTAAAACCGCATACCCGATTTCTGCGAGAAAAAAACTCATAAACCTCCCAAGAAAATTTTAAAGGGAAAATAATACGAATAAATGCATTAAATGTCATTTTTTAATTAAAAAATAAATAACAACTAAAACATCAATTAAATTTTTGTTCATACATTAAGGAGATCCTCCGGAGGGCGCTTTCCGCATCTACCCCTTGAGCCTCTGCCTCTTTCACTAAATCCCAAAGTTTCTGCCCAATCTCATCTGAAATTTTTTCTTCCACAACCTGGCTTTTCTTCCGTCTCAGCTTATGAATTACTTTTTGAGCTCTTGCCAAAGCTGGCAAAGTGGGGGGAATATCGGCGATCGGGCTCTTTTTCCCCTCTCTCTTCTTCACCTCTTCCCAGTTGGTGACTACTTCGTCTGTGGAAGAGATTTTTTTATCTCCAAAGATATGGGGGTGCCGCCGGATC
>CAYWDE010000112.1:0-6446 GCA_964456885.1 uncultured bacterium
AAAGCGCTTGAACACCCATTTTTCACATCCCCTTTCAGCACAGACCGCTCTGTTAAAATCGCAATCAATGGGAGAAACTCAGGGGTCTTGAGAATTTTTAGCCCTCAAGGATATTTTCTAAAGGAGATCAACTTTGCAGATTGCCCCAATTTCTCCTGCTTTCATCTCCCCCGCTTCCCACATCCCTATTATTTTGAATTACATTTCCCCCAAATAGGGGCCATTTATGCATGCCACACCGCTCTTGATGCCGATGGGCTAAGGCTTTCGATCAATACAGACACATACTCGGTGAATGGGATCGGGTGTCTACGGATTTTGTAGACACCCTTTTAGATCTACATCAGTAGAAGGGCGAAAACGAAAGCAAAAAGAGCAAACGATTCAACAATCCCAAGCGCAGCAATTGTTTTTCCATAAATCGCTGGCTGTTTTGCAGAAGCCTGAATCGCTGTGACGGCGCACTTCCCTTGATAGATCGAAGAGGTCATAATCGCGATCCCAACAAAGAGGCCGATTCCGATTGCACTCACAGGAGAGAGGGAACCAGATGTAATATTGGCTTTCATAATGATCATCAAAATAAAGCCGTAAATAGACTGTGAGGAGGGGATCGCTGAAAGAGCGATAAATTTTCCATGCCCTTCATCTACCCGTGTCATCACTCCGTGGGAAGCCATCCCTGCAATCCCGCAGCCGATCGAACTGCCGAGACATCCAAGACCCATTACAATAGCGGGCCCAATCATATCGAAATTCATAATAACTCCTATTTAATCTTCCGTATCCGAAGAGGGGCAAAAAGGCGCCCGCCACCTTCAAAACTATAATGGTACCATTCTAAAAAGTTGAGGCGGAGACCGTGGATCACGCCAGACATGATAGTCAGCGTCAGATTCACGATATGCCCAAGTACTACAACAAAAAATCCACCGATAAGGCCACATTTAACCCCCAACTCATTAAATGTCGCCGCCATGATCATCCCAGCAAGGGCCAATGCGTAGAGGCGGAGATAAGAGAGGACGTCGGCAAATACCTGCACTGCATTGGTGAGCTCATGGAGAGCTCCCCATTTTTTCTTCATCAGAAGGGAAATCACAAAAACAAGACCAAGACCTGCATAGAGCATCTGCTTTCCAGCAGCAAAAGCAGCAGGTTTTGAAATCCATCCCATAAAATTGAGGAAAGAGGTCGCCTCTAAAAACGAGGGGAAGTAGAGATAGCCCCCCACCATAAAGAGGATCCATCCTAGCCCCGTCCAATTCCGCCTCATATAGCGGAGGAAAGACAGGGAGATATGAACCAGGCCTATAAATAGGGAAAGCTCCATCAGGACATTGTCATAAAAGTCTTCTTGCACCGCGTAAACCAACTTTCCGTCGACCTCTTTAGCCCCTTTCACCAGAAGATCGTGCCCATCTGTCGCTGTAGCAGTGGCTGGATATTCTCTTACGATCTCTTGATAGACCTCATCTTTTTTTTCGAGATGATACTCACCCTTTTTCATCGCCATGTAGTGGAGAAAAGACATTTTCCGGAAGGGGTTATTTGGCCCCACTTGAAGACCAAAGAATGAGGCGGTCATGATCCCCCAAATCACACAACTTGTAGAGGCGATGAGGGTCAATTTAATAAATCGCTTCAAAAATCCGCCCGCTTTTTTCCCAAATTTCCACTTTAAAAAGAGGCCGATGCTTAAATAGACAAGCCCATATCCCGCATCGGAGACAATCATCGCAAAAAAGAGGGAGAAGAATACCAAAACCCAGAGGGAGGGATCTTTGTCTGTAGAGGCGGGGGTATCATAAACTTGGACTAGGTCTTCCCCTAGACGAGCCGCCCCTTTATTTTCCTGATAGGTGGGGATTTTATCTTTAGGCTCTATGGCGATCTCTTCTGCATATACATCGAGACCGCTCAAAAGCCCATAGAGAGCTTTTACCTTCGTTCGGGGGATCCAAGCTTCAATCGCAAAGAGGGAATGCCCTAAAGGGGCCTCTGCATCGTGTTTTGCAAGCTGGAGATCGTATTCGTTGAGGTAATCGAGAAGCCCATTTTGCAAGTAAGGGAGGGCGCGAGCCGATTCGTGGATCTGATGTTCCAGCTTACGCCGTTCCGCTTTGACCTGAAGGAGCCTTTCTCGGAGCTCCCCTACAGGCCGCTCGATCGTAATCTCGATCATCTTCGGATATTGAGTCGCCTCTTTATTAATCGATATAAAATAGTCGAGATCGTATTCAGTGACTAGGTAGATCAAGCTATCAGGCAGAGTCATCTCTCGGGCTAGATCGCTTTTCATGCAAAAAAATTGAAAAACCCGATTCCCCTCTTCTTGAATGAGATCCAGATCGGCCCTAGAGAAATTTCCAAAAGCTGCAATGCGTGCGATTTCCGAGTTTAAGATCCGCTCTTCCTCTAGCAGTTTCTCATTCTCTTGATTCCATTTTACAATCTGTTCCGCTAGGCTCAATGGATTGGTGTTTGTCTCATAAGAATCGTCAGAAGAGGCGATGTGGGTCCGGGCGATTTTAATGGCCGAAAGGATCGTTTTGGCGTCTTGAGGCATTTCGAGCGCTTTTTTATGGGAAAGTCCGATAAACTCCATGAATCCGGCCCGTTGTGCCAGATCGAAAAAGCGGTCCATATCCTCTTGGCTGCCGATGATTAAGTATTTGTGGAGATCAACAATCATACCGCCGCTTTCCTCGCTAAAATTTTTTGCTTAGCTACTTTAGCTTGAGCAACCGCTGAGAGTTGCTGATCACCGAGGAAAATCCTGATTTTTTTGATATTTTCCTGAGATCTCGGGATCAAGACTTTTTCAAAAAGATTCACTCGGATCGAAACTTCTCGGAGCTCTTTTTCAAGAGCCCGTTTCTTCTCGTGGGCAATGTGGATTTTTTCCCTGGCGGTCACCAATTCTCTCAACATTTCGGTTGCCTGTTCCGTCCATTCAGGAGTATCGAAAAGGAAATACTCGGGCTCACGGAAAACGATCTGATCAAAAATGGGGATCTCTACACCCGCCACATTCTCATACCTTTTTTTGACATGGAGGACATCGGCATAAAGGGGAATGTTGACAGAGACCTTCTCCACCAAGAAAGGGGCAAAAGCTCTGACTCCTTCTAAAATAGAAGAGAATTCCCGCTGCAGCTTTTCAATTTCCAACACACTTAAGCCAACTTCAAATTGGAGCATCGCCTTTTTTAACTGAAGAGTCGGGAGATACCTCTGAAATTGGGAGAGGCGCGTCTGCTGGGTTCGGAGCTCATTTTTCGTCAGCTTTAGCGTCATGGATCAAGGGGTTGTTCTTTGGGCCAATATTTATCAGCGATCGATTTCTTAATGCCCACTTCTTCCAAATCAAAACACTCAGCTAAAGTGAGCCATCCGAGATCCAAAGCCTCTTCTAAAGGGAGATTGACCTCTAAATTCATCATCCTCTCTTCAAAAAGGAATGAGTAGCGGAGCAGTTTCTCGTCCCACCTAGAGAGGCGGAATCCCATCCCCTGCCTTTCGCGCGCTTTTTTCGAATCGGCATAGAGGCGGATCATCGTATTAGCAAGATCTCCATGATCTTCCCGAGTCACTTTCCCAATCACGAGCTGCTTTAAACGGGAGAGAGAGCCAAATGGGTCGATCGATCCGTTGTGGAGATAGAACTGCCCTTCAGTGATATAGCCAGTGTTATCTGGCACAGGGTGCGTTACGTCGCCGCCTGGCATCGTAGTCACAGAGATGATCGTGATGGAGCCCCCCCCATCGATATCGACCGCTTTTTCGTACCGGGATGCGAGATCTGAGTAGAGCGATCCTGGATATCCCCGGTTTGAGGGGATCTGGTCCATCGTAATCGAAATCTCTTTAATCGCATCGGCAAAAGCTGTCATGTCGGTCATTAAAACGAGGACATATTTCCCCTCTAAAGCAAATTTTTCCGCCACAGAGAGGGCCATGTCGGGGACTAAAAGACACTCCACTGCCGGGTCGGTCGCTTTATGGATGAACATGATCGTTTTTTCAATCGATCCCGCCTTTTCAGCGTTGTCGATAAAAGCTTGATAGTCATCAAAACGGAGCCCCATACCCGCTAAAATCACCACATCCGCATCGGTCTGGTTCGCGATCCGCATCAGAAGGGCATTATACGGTTCTCCTGCCACTGAAAAGATCGGGATTTTTTGCGATTTTACAAGGCAGTTAAAAATGTCGATCATCGGGATATTAGTCCTGACAAGTTCTCTTGGAATCACCCGTTTTGTCGGGTTGAAAGAGGGCTGCCCAATATCCATCTCATCACCGACGATTTCGGGTCCGCCATCGATCGGAGCTCCAGCCCCATTGAATCTTCTCCCTAAAAGAGAGTCGGAAAAGGTGGCTCGGATCTGCCGATTTAGAAAAGAGACCTGATCCCCCGTCGAAATACCCCGTGTATTTTCAAATACCTGCAGCGTGACGAGATCGTTATCGAATCGGAGCACAGAAGCAAATGTAGAAGAGCCGTTCTTTTTTTGAATCCGCGCTACCTCTCCTAAAGAGACCCCTTCGGCAGCAACGGAGATGAGGTTGCCTCGCATATCGATGATTCGGTCATAAATCTTTCTCATGCCACTGTCTTCTCGTTAATTTTTTCTTCAATTGCATTCATTGCATCGTGATATTTTTGGGTATGGAAAGGCAAAAAGTTGATGTTTTTGATCTCGTTTTGCAGATTCAGGAAGAAACTTCGGGCCGCATCGTGAACATCAAATTCAAAACGGGTTTCAAAAATCTTCTGGATCAACCGGAACATCTCAATCTGCCGATCTAAGGGAGAATAGGTGTCTTCCTTGTCGAACGCATTTTGCTGGAGGTAGCAAAATTCATAGAGCTCCGATTTGAGGTAGAGGACCATATCATCCATCGCAATCCCCTCTTCCCCCACAACCTCCATCCGCTTCCCTATCTCATCCCCCTTATTGAGAATGTAATTCGCCAGTCTCACTTTAGCTGCCCAATCGGGGAGGCGGCTATTTAGCTCCTCTCCCACTTGGTCGAGGTACTTGGTCCAAGAAATGAGCGGATCGATCGCTGGATAGCGGCGCGCGTCAGATCTCGCTCTAGAAAGGCCCAAAAAGGCGCCGACAACTGAAAGGGATGCTTGGGTTACAGGCTCCTCAAAATTCCCCCCTGCAGGAGAGACGCTTCCTCCGATCGTTAACGATCCAGATTTCCCATCTTTTAGTTCAACGACGCCCGCCCGCTCATAGAAAGCGCAAATTCTAGAGGCGAGATAAGCTGGAAAAGCCTCCTCTCCAGGGATCTCTTCAAGGCGGCCAGACATTTCACGCATCGCTTGAGCCCAACGTGATGTGGAATCGGCGAGGAGGAGAACATCGAGCCCCATTTGCCGGTAGTATTCTGCTATCGCAGCCCCCATATAGACAGAGGCCTCCCGCGCTGCAACCGGCATAGAGGAGGTGTTACAGATCATCACAGTTCTCTTCATCAGAGATTCGTTGGTATGGGGATCGATCAATTGGGGGAATGTCTGAAGAACCTCAACGACTTCTCCCGCTCTCTCTCCACAAGCGACAATCACCACAATATCTACATCGGAATACTTAGACAGGTGGTGCTGCAATACAGTTTTGCCAGCGCCAAAGGGGCCAGGAGAGCAGAAAGTCCCCCCTTTGAGTACTGGGAATTGGGTATCGAGAATCCTCATCCCTGTATCCATCATCCTTTTTGGACGCACTTTTTTCCCTTCCATTAGACCGTTTTTTACAGGCCAACGTTGGACCATGGTAAATTCGTGGAGATGCCCTTTCTCATCTTCCCCTGTCGCAATCACCGTATCGATATTGTATTTGCCCGCTTTCTCAACATGGGTGATCTTCACTTTTCCAAAGAGGGCAAAAGGGACCATAATGGAGTGGGGGAAACGCCCCTCTAAGACAGTTCCTAACGTATCCCCCCTTTCTAAAGTATCCCCCGCCTTAGCCACAGGTTGAAAATCCCACCTTTTTTCCCGATCTAGGGGAGGCAAATAGACCCCCCGGGACAGATAGACGCCTGTTTTATTTGCGACCTTCTCAAGGGGATTTTGCAACCCGTCAAAAATAGTTGTTAAAAGGCCAGGTCCAAGCTCAGCTTCTAATAAGTTTCCATTAAAATGGATCGGAGTGCCCAACTTAATGCCGCGTGTATCTTCAAACACTTGGAGCTTTGCCTCATCTCCGGCAATCTCGATCACCTCTGCAAGAAGCGATTCTTCACCCAACTGAACTTTAGCCATCTCGCCTTGACGAATAGCCCCTTCAAATCGGACGTGTAAGAGGTTTCCAAAGGCCTGAACAACAGTGCCCGTTGCGTGGTGGTGTTTACTCATATTGCCTCAATTCTTCCATCCCCTTCTCTTCACTTAAACCTGCTAACGATTCAACCAACATGAATTTGGC
>CAYWDE010000113.1:0-6437 GCA_964456885.1 uncultured bacterium
AGGATCCGGGGGCGGAAGAAACTGCGTGCCGGGGTGACCCGTTTGATGAGGGCTTTCAACATCCCTTCTGCGATTTCAAAGTCGGCGATCACACCGTCTTTCATCGGGCGGACTGCGTGGATTTTGCGGGGAGTTTTCCCGAGCATCGCTTTCGCTTTATGGCCGACAGCGAGCACTTCGTTAGTGAGGGAGTCGACAGCTACGACGGAGGGTTCAGCGAGGACGATCCCTTTGCCACGGACGTAGACGAGGGTGTTCGCAGTTCCAAGGTCGATGCCGATATCGCTGGAGAAGATGGTCGAAACCCGATCAATTTTCCGGGTGAGTCTTTTCCGGAGTTGATGGAATATTTCGAGAGCTTGTTCGGCGGCTGTTTTCGTCATAATTTTTTAAGTTTGTAAAAGTTCTAGGACATCTTCCCAAGTCAATTTCGCAATTGCCTCATCATCGCAGCTCACGACTTTCTTGACCAATCCTTTTTTACGCCTTTGCATTTCGACGATTTTTTCCTCAATGGTATTGAGGGTGATCAATTTGTATGAGGAGACCGAATTTTTCTGACCGATCCGGTGTACACGGTCGGTTGCCTGATTTTCAACGGCTGGGTTCCACCACATGTCGTAATGGATGACTGTGTCGGCGCCGACGAGGTTAAGTCCAGTGCCGCCCGCTTTGAGGGAGACGAGGAAGACCGGAATTTTCGGGTTCTCATTGAACTCTTTAACGATCTCAAGGCGATTTTTGGTGCTGCCGTCGAGATAAGAGAAGGAGATGCCCCGCTGTTCGAAATCTTCCCGCATGATCTGGAGCATCCGTGTGTACTGGCTGAAGATAACGGTTTTGTGGTTGCTGGCGACAAGAATTTGGAGCAGCTCGAGGAGCATGTCGTACTTTGACGAGTCTCCCAATTCTGGCTTCTCTTTTGCAAAGATCGCTGGGTGGCAGCAGATCTGCTTGAGGCGTGTGAGGGTGGCGAGGACGTGGATCTGCACTTTGTCGAACCCATCCCGCTCGACGAGTTTGACGAGCTCGTCGCGGGCCGAGGCGGCGTACGACTTGTAGAGCTCCATCTGCACATCGGAGAGTTGGCAGTGGTAGACGATCTCGGAGACGGGAGGGAGATCGTGGAGCACATCGCTCTTCATGCGGCGTAGGATGAAGGGGGAGACCTTTTTCTTGAGGTACTCGATATTTTGGACGTGTTGATCCCCTGTAACGCGTATATAATTTTCTACAAATCTGTCGTAGGTGCTGAGGAAGCCTGGCATGAGGAAGTCCATGAGGCTCCAGAGTTCGTCGAGCGAGTTCTCGATCGGGGTACCGGTGAGGATGAGGCGGTGGGAGGCTTGGATCATCTTGACCGACTTCGCATTACGAGTCCCCCGGTTCTTGATGTGCTGCGCTTCATCGAGGATTGCGTAAGAGAGGGTCATCTGACTGTAGGTTTCGATATCTTTCTGCAGAAGCGTGTAGGAGGTGATGATCACGTCAAACTCGTTGAGCTTGGCCAAGAGTTTTTTCCGCTGATTGGGGATCCCATCGACTACGATCGCTTTCAGTTTCGGATTGAACTTGTGGATCTCCTCTTTCCAGTTATAAAGGAGCGAAGTGGGGCAAATGATGAGGGTTTTTGCCTCTTTGTTCCTGTTGTGGTTCTGAGTGATGGCGGAAATGGCTTGAAGCGTTTTTCCAAGGCCCATGTCGTCGGCGAGGATCCCGTTGAGGTACATGAGACGGAGCCTTTCGAGCCAGTTGACCCCTTCGATCTGGTAGGGGCGGAGTTCCGCTTTGATCTCTTTCGGGATGGGAGAGGGGGCGATATGGCTCTGGCCGAGCATTTGGCTCCGGATCTCCAGCAGTTTTTCCGACATGGTGAATTGGACGGGCAATCCGTCGAACGCTTTCGGATCGATTGTGGCGAGATTCCAAAGAGGCTTTTGCTCTTTATGGTCGTCGAGTTTTTTAATTCCGAGCTCATCAAAGAGTTGGACGAGCTTTGAGATCCGATCGAGTTCGAGAACGAGGATTTTTGAAAAGCGGGAGGTGACCTCTTTCGCTTTTTTCGCATCGAGCTCGAGATACGATCTCTTCGCAGTTAAACATTCCCAGAGGAGTTCTAATTTCACGCCGCGGAGAGCTCCGTTCACTTGGAGATCGATATCGTAGTAACCTATTGTATGGCTCGCATCGAGTTTGAGGACAAAAGTGGTCTCATCGTAAATAAATTGATCGAGGAGATTTTGGGGGCACTCAAACTGGACCCGGTGTTGATTGCGCGGGATGACACCCGTCATGAATTCGACAATCTTTTTCTCAGTCTTGGCGACATAGACGCTCGTTTGGGGATTGAATACGAAATCTTGGAAGAGCTCTTCGACGATCTGCTGCTCTTCGACGAGATTGCGGGCCAAAATCCCCTCTTCCGTCGCAAAGGTCTTGATATGGTCATAAGAGAGTTTTGCAGCGATCGAAGGGACCTCTTGTCCATCGTAAGAGAAAGAGAGATCGGCTTCGAGTTCCCCATCGAGGTAGGTGAGTTTGCAGGTGGCGCCGAGCTTCCCGGCAAACGGGAGCGTCACAAACCGCTCGAGGATTTCTGTGTTCGACACTTCAGCAAAACGTTTCAGCTCGGGGAGAGCGTTCTCAACAAACGTGCCGAAAAGGGGCTCTGGCACCGTCATATCGCGGATTGTGCTGAGATTGAGGAGGTGGGTCCGTTTGATATGGGGCGGGAACCGGTAGTAGCTGTCTTGATTGATCAGTCCTGGCTGGGCACATTCGAACAGGATCACATCTTCGATATTGAGCCCATTCTCTCCAATCACAATTCTCGGTTTAAAGAGAATTTTTGCAGCGGGGGGATCGATATATTCGAGCTGGAACCGGATTGTGACAGGATTTGGGGAATAGCGGAGCGGAGTCTCCAAGGTCCCTAAGTAAAGGTAGGGAAGGGCGGGAAGTTCATCATCCAGATCTTTAAAGCCTCTTGGTCTCGACTGGCTCATCGCGATTTCATGGGTGCGGGCGAGAAGGAGGCCAAATACCTCTGGATCGATCTGGGCGATCCGGCTCGCCCTTTCGTTTTGAGAGTTTTCGAGCATCCGGCCATGATCCATGATGAGTTGTAGGAGGGAGGCCCCTAATGGATCAAAGCTTTTGAGAGAGAAAAAAAGGCGTCTTCCTCCGACAAAGAGGGGCTCTTCATACCGGACCGCCTCAAGAAATCCTTTTAATTGGGAGATCTGGAGAGGCTTCGAACGGAAGGGGAGGCGGAGAGCGAGCTGGAATTCCACTTTCGATTTTTTCTCGCTCTGTAGAGATTGGGGATTGAAAATGATCGCGAGTTCCGCTTCAGCCAAAGCCCCCTCTTGCTGGGGCAAGAAAAAGGGTGAATGGGAGAGAACTTGAGAAGAGGCGACATATTCTTGGAGAACTTGCTTTTGGTAACGGGCGTCTTGCTTAACAACCTCTTTGGTCTCCGCCTCTTTCACCGCTTCGATCAACTCTTGCTTTTCGTGAGCCTCTAGCCCATCGCCCTGAGCGAAATCGGCCTCTTTAGAGTATTCGATCAGGAGGCTGTCTATCTTATCTTCCAAGAAAAAAATGAGGGCAGCTAAATGTTGGCAATCGTATCTGCTTGGGCAGTCGCAATTGGTGTGAACCGCTGTCGATTCAAAGCGGTCAACTTCGATCTCACTTTCGTAAGTGCTCTCATAGTTGCTGAGAACCTTACTACTGAAACGGATCGTTTCGTTATCGAGCTTGATAATCTTGGCTTGCAAGATTTTATTTTTGTCGTAAAGGTGGCGCCCCTCTTTTAGGATCGCAGAAGAAAAATCTTGTCTCAGTTTTCGGAAATTCAACATAGCTGCATTACCAGTTAGTCTTAGGAATTTAGATGAGGGACTTTTTAAGAGTCTGAACCTCCCACCCGTATCCAGATTTCTACATTTACAGGTTTTTGAAAACTGGTGCAACCAAAAAATTTACAAACCAGTAAAATTTCTTCAGACGCCCATAGACTACCCTCTTTCACCTTGGCTCTGAATTATTTGGTGTTGCTCAAAAAAATCGGAGTACCATATACTTAACCCCTTTCAGGCGGGCGTAGCTCAGTGGTAGAGCATCACGTTGCCAACGTGAGGGTCGTGAGTTCGAGCCTCATCGCCCGCTATGTTTTCTTTTCTTCTAACAAAACCTAATCTTCCGGAGTAGAATCAGTGTCTCAAGCAGCCCCAACCGTAGATCTCGAGTTAGCCAACGAAAATGTACGTGTCCAAATCCACCGCAAGCCAGCTTGCCGGATTGAGATGGAGGTCAAAACCTCTTCTCAAATGGTGAAAGAGGCGCGCAAAAATGCCATTCGGGCAGTGAGTAAAGAAATCTCTTTACCCGGTTTTAGAAAAGGGAAAGCTCCTGAAGAGATCATTTTAAAAAAATTCCCAGCAGAAGTGGAAAAACAGCTCCACAAATCGCTGGCCGATTTGGCCTTTGTGAGCGCTCAAAAAGAGGCGAAAGTCCCTGTACTGAACAACAACTCCCCTATCTCTTTTGAGCTGAAAAAATTCGCCGAAGAGGGGTCTGACCTCCTTTTCTCTTTTGAAACAGAGCCAAAGGTTCCGAACGTAGATCCTGCAGGCTTCTCCGAAAAGCCGGTCGCAAGAGCCGAAGTGGCCGAAAAACAGATCGAAGAGGCGGTCCGCCAAATGCGCTTTTTCTACGCGCAATGGAAACCGATCACCGATCGCCCGATCCAAGATGGCGACTATATTATGATCGACCTAGACACAGTCGATGGGGAGACTGTTCAAAGAGTGTTCCACCATATCCGTTTTGAAGTCTCTAAAGAGCGGATGGCCGAATGGATGAAAAAGCTGGTTGCAGGGGCGAAAGCGGGCGACGTATTAGACGGGCTCAGCGAAGCTGATGAGAATGCAAGCGAACAAGAAAAAGCGGAATTCAAACCGAAAAAAGTGAGAATCACCATTTTAAAAGCCGAAGAGGCTCAATTGCCAGAGCTCAATGAAGAGTTTGCGAAAAAAGTGGGAGCGACCGATATCGACCACATGAGAAAATCGATCACCGACCTTTTAAATAAGCAAGCCGATGATAAGGTGCAGAACGAAGTGAGAGAGCAAGTCAACGAGTACCTGATCGAAAACTACCCCTTCGAGCTCCCCCAATCACTGATCGATACAGAGAAAAAACACCGTTTTAACCAGTTGATGCAAGATCCCAAGTTCAAAAACGACTGGACTAAATGGTCTCAAGAGGAGAGGAAGAAATTCGAACAAAAATTGAATGACGAATCGGCCCATGCGGTCCGCCTCTTCTACCTCTCTCGCCAAATTGTCCAAGGGGCCAAAATTCCTGTGACCCACCAAGAAGTGCAAAATGAAGCGGTCTCCGTTTACCAATCGCACGGCGCTAAAAACATAGATCCCGACCAGATGCCCAAAGAAGTTTATGCTTTAGCGTTATCTAAAGTCATCTTAGCCAAAGCTCAAGACTTCATAATGAAAAAAGCTTGATAAAGGAGTTAAAGAGATCTAAACTACAAAAAAAAGGGGATCTAACATGTCTTTAACACCTTATGTGATCGAAGATACAGGACGCGGTGAGCGTTCTATGGATATTTACTCTCGGCTCTTAAAAGACCGAATCATTTTCATCGGAACAGAAATCGGAGACCAGATGGCCAACGTCGTTGTGGCTCAGCTCCTCTTCTTGAAAATGGAAGATCCAAAGAAAGATATTAACCTCTATATCAACTCTCCAGGCGGACAGATCACAGCAGGTCTTGCGATCGTCGACACAATGCTCTTTTTAGGATGCGATATCAACACCTACTGCATTGGACAAGCGGCCTCAATGGCAGCCCTCCTTTTAGCAGCTGGAACAAAAGGGAAGAGATTCGCCCTCCCCCACAGCCGAGTGATGATCCACCAACCTTACGGCGGAGTGGGCGGCACCTCAGCAGATATCCAACTTCAGGCAAAAGAGATTTTAGAACTTAAAAGAATCACCTCTTCTTTGATGGCCCGTTTTACTGGCCAACCGGTCGCACAAATCATAGAAGATTCTGAGAGAGACTTCTTCATGGATCCAGAGGCAGCCCTTAAATATGGGATTGTCGATCACATTGCGAAGCCTAATACTCAGATCTCTAGTTTAGCGGAGAAATCCACACCAATCCCTGCAAGTGTATGACAAATAAAAAAAATACGACTGAAGCTGCTAGCTGCTCTTTTTGCGGACGTACAGAAGATACTGTAGAAAAACTCATTTCGGGACCGAACGCCTATATCTGCGATAAATGCGTCGGTCTCTGTGTAGATATCGTCCAAAAAAAGCCGGTTAGTTATGAGATGAAAGGTCTCAAAGGAAAAGAGAGCCTAGCTCCTCTCGATGACTACATCATCGGCCGCGAGTCGGCG
>CAYWDE010000114.1:0-6290 GCA_964456885.1 uncultured bacterium
GAAAACCGCCCTGATCACAAAATGCGATCTTGGGAATTGTCTTGTGATCGAGAACCGCAATATACTCTCCTGCACGAATTGCTGCCTGCTCCGGTAAAGTTAATTCTTCTAAAAGAAAGGAGGGAATAGGTCTATAGCCATCGGGGGTACAAACTTCCGTTTCTAGGAAAAAGTCCCACAATTCGGTCTCATCAACTTTCAATAAATTTTTATATTGACCGACTGTTGCATAGTGCGAATTATCCTCAATGAGAAGCGCGTCTTCTATTGATTCTCCTGGGCGAAGGACTTTCGAAAGATCTTTTTGTTTCGGTCCCGGATAATAAGGAGTATCCGTCTTCGTGTCTTCATCTCTATTCTCTATTAGATCCTCTTTAGAAAGGATTGCAGTTTCAGGCTCCATTTTTTCATAAGCTTCTTTTAAGAGGGTCTTTTGAAGTAGTTGATTAACTAAAAGGCGATTTCTCTCTTTGCTTCCAGAACTAAAAAAAGAGACGCGAATGTTTGGCTGTCGATAAAGAAATTGAAGAAATTCAATAGTCGCCGGGAAAATATAGTGCGTTTTAAGAGCTATAAGAATATGCCCCTTCCGGAGAAAAAATAGGGGATCGTATTTAGCAGAAAGATGAGGACCTGAGATAACTCCGTCAATATCTAAAACGATATTTCTAACAATAGAAGTGGCTGTCATATTTTCCCTAAAATCGTTTTTTAAATTCGATTATGATAAAATTTATTATTTTTTTGCTAAGCAGCCTTTACCCATTCAACGGCTTTTTCCTAATTAACTAACTTTAGAGGAATCTCGACATATTGTTTTATTTGGAAAAACGTTTCACAGTGGCAATGATATCTGGAATAAGGTAGCAAATCCCAATCCCAACTCTTTCAATAGCCCCCCGAGTGAAATGTGCTTTTCTAACATCCTCGGGCTCATGCCACATCCCATTATCTTTACTCATCAGGGGTACAATCAAACGAACCGCACAAGGGATAAGTCCAAGTATTGGAAAATAGCCTAAAATATTCAATGCGTTTAGAAAATAAGCGTCTATTTTCGCAAACCTCAATTGCGTATGCAGACAAGAATCTTGATTGAATTTAATTCTTTCTTCATCAGCATGGCCGTCATACTCGTCAAGTACAGTATAAATTGTCCTGTTTCTTTCAGGCCGTGTATAGGCGGTATAAAAACCAAATGTACTTTCTTTATTGTTCAGCTGAAAAGATTCGTGCCAATTTAGCACCATGATCTTACGACTGCAGGTGTGATCTACATAACAATCGCCAAATGCTGTTAAGAACATTGTTGCTCCCCTACTCCATTTATAAATTTGCGCTATAATAGCGACTTATTTTTGCAAAAAAATACCGAAACAAATTATTAATTTTCAGCACGTCGTCGGCTTTTTCCGCATCTGGGGGATCTCCAAAGGGAAGCCTGCAACAGAAGGCTCTTTCTTCCCTCCCGATCCTACCACTTGAGATGGGCGCGGAACCGAGTTTCTCGAGATGCTCATCGACTCTCTCCCCTTCTCCCGATGGCAGAAGATTTAGGGACTATTCCAAAAAGCGTCTACCCGATCCTCAAAAAACTCGGTATTTGCGGAACAAAAGTGATCCGATGGGAAAAACAAGATAACCACTACACCCCTTTCAACGAATATGAACCCTTTAGCCTCACAACCCTCTCCACCCACGATACAGAGCCACTCGAACTCTGTTGGAAAAACACCCCTGCCGATGCAGTCCCCTTGGCGCACCTCTTAAATATCCCCTACTATCCCCTTCTCAGCCCCAACCAAAGACTCAAAATCCTCCATGCTGCGCACCACACCTCAATTCTCTTTCACATCAATTTTCTCCAAGAATATCTCGCCCTCTTTCCCGAACTCGTCTCTCCCCATCTCGAATCGGAAAGGATCAATATTCCAGGAACAGTTTCTTCCACCAACTGGAGTTACCGCTTCCGCCCCTCTCTAGAAACCCTCACATCTCATGAAGGGCTGAGAGATGCTTTCCTCTCTATTTTAAGGTAATCTTTAGTAGTAGCATTTTTTTGTTTTATTTTTTCTTTACCCCGCTTATTCTCCTCGGTTAAAAGAGATTATCTAATGTTTTTTTGGGTCTTTTTATTTTTCTGTTCTTTTTTTCATTCTAGTATTAAAGCAGAGAAGATTGAATATGGTGGGATTTATTTTGAATGCGATTATTATTGTGGGATTCCCAAGTATGACCATAAAGCACAGGAAATTTCCAAAATGTTACGAGTGTTAATAAGCGAAATATTTAAATATAAGTGGGGACTTTTAGACAAATCAGAAAAATGGGTCGAGTTTAATCCCTATCAGTATTCTGGTTATGATGATGATTATATATCTGGTCTTATCATCGACCGATATCCATGGGAAATCACAAACGGAATATATGAACAAATAGATCCCTCAAACATGTATGAAGACAATTGTCTTTTTATTGATTTCAACTACTCTGACATAAAGCGAGCTTTTTCTTTTTTTAATACCGACCTCTTTTTTTATAAAGCAGCACGAATTAAAAATCTTAGAACAAGAAATGTAACGCATCATGAAAACTTACTAGAAATTAAAAAATTAGAACAGAACAATGAAATTTTCAAAGCAGTTAAATATGATTCAGCCACTGACCGGGTGATTGGTCAAGACAATTGGGAATGTTTTTATGCACCCCATGAACCTCTAAATAATGGCAACACCTATACTCGCCAAAGATCCTATGCTAAAAAATATGAAGAAGAAGAAATAAAAAAAAATGAAAATGAGATTGAAATTTTAGCATCTGATAAAGACTCTAAGATTATTGAAAGTTCACAACAAAAAATTGATGAGTTATTAAGGGAAATATTTAGTTATTGTTTAAAAAAACATCAACCCGAAGGAATCGAATTTCAAGGAACTATTGAAGCTCTCTTAATTGGCGATTACTTGGAGGCAATTGACCACCTATATAAACTTTTATCTATTGCAGAAAAAAATCAATTTAACTCTGAAATCATTAGCAAAATTCAATTCTTAAAAGGTCAGCTTGAAGCAGAGTGTTGTCTGTATGGGCAAGCCATTTTATCTCTTACAGATGCGATTTCAAAAAATCCAACTTTAAAGGAAGCTTACCTAGAACGCGCTATTGCTCATTTTGAACTTGGTGATTTTGATTTATCTTTGGATGATTATTTAGAATCTGGAATCAAACATAGCACAGTCAACTCTATTGACCTTATTCCTTTTTCATTAGGTTTAACTAAAGGAATATTAAAAGGTGGAACACAAGCTGGAGTAGATTTTATCCCTTCTTTATTATCTTCTCTAAGAGGTATGGGCCTTGGATTATGGGCTTTTTCTCAAGATCCTATTCAAATCTCTAGTGAATTCGTGCAAGCTGCAAAAGCATGTATTGAATTTCTAAAAAATCATACACCAGGGCAAACCCTTCAAGAATTAGCGCCAAAGCTTAAAGAACTAGTCAAGAAATGGGACCAATTTGAAGATGAAGAAAGAGGAGAAATTACCGGACAAGTAATCGGGAAATACGGAGTTGAGATCTTTGCTGGGGCCGGCTTAGCTAAAGGCATTAAAGTATATAGAGATCTAAAAAAAGCTGACTGCCTTTTAACTTTTGAAACTATGGCTTTTAGTAAAAAGAAAAAAAATTTTATTAAAACTGAAATATCTAGAAAACTCGCTGCTAGAAATGAGATCTTAAAACAAGCTAATTTAAAAGTTCAATGGGACAAGCAAGGAAAGCATTTATTAGATCATCAGAATTATCTAAGGGGCCGAAGCATATTAGACCATAAAAATCCTCAAGAATTGGTTTACAAATTTGCTGGAACAGGAATAAAAGATACAAAACAAATTCCTGGTAGCCCAGGATATAAGGAAATTGTTAATTTTGGTGAGTTTATAGGATACCATGTAGAAATATCTACTGGGCATAAGACGCCTACTACTTGGGGGAAAATCCACTACGCAACAAACGGCGTACATATCGTACCGACTTATCCTAGAGAAACCTTTTTAAAGAAGTAGCATAAGATGAATCCAACAGGAAATTTGTTTAATCTAGAATTTAAAGAAATCACCCAATTCTCTGAACCGCTATCTATTATGACTCCTTTAGGGTATGTGAAACTAGAGATAACCTTAGGCCAACTCAAAATTTCTGAAACCCCCCTTAAAAAAGCAGGAGAAATATCAGATAGAGCCTTAATTTATATTTGGGATCTTGGAGACACCCATTTAGAATTAGTAAAATTATCTATTCAGCCTCTGATACCTGCTCATATGCAGGTAGATCATTGCGCGGCTTTTTTAGTAAGATTCAAATGTCTAGAAAAAATTCAACCACAGTTTAGTTGTTATCTTACATTTAAAAATCTACCTATAGAAGAAGAACCAGAATCGGGACAATATCTTGTAGCTGAAAGCTTTCAAGACAGAGAATACCGGCTCACAATAGGCACGGAAGACGAAGAATCTTTGCTTTCTAGAGCAAAAAATCAAAAAGGACTCCCCTCTCGGTTCGTTAAAGAAGAATTACTCAGCTATGAAATGTTTGATTATTTAAAAAATGGGATAAAAGTCTCTTTGCCCCTATTTCAGAAAGGAGAAGAAGGACAACTGCAATTTGTTATCTCTTGGGCAAAAGTAAAAGGAAATGATCTTTCCTCCACTTTTTTTGCTGTAGATATTTCGCCAGATATTCTCTTAAGAACACTCTCATAATTCCCCCAACAAAAATATCTCGCCCTCTTTCCCGAACTCGTCTCTCCCCATCCCGAATCGGAAAGGATCAACATCCCCGGAACAGTGCTCCCCACAAACTGGTGTTACCGCTTCCGCCCCTCTCTAGAAACCCTCACATCTCATGAAGGGCTGAGAGATGCTTTCCTCTCTATTTTAAGATAAATCAAAAGAACTACAAATCGATCAGCATTTCTATTTGAAGCGCGTCTACAACTTTGTTTTGAATAAAAATTGTTTTACTGGTAAATTATTGCCCAAAAAATTCAAAAACCTCTTTTGGAGAATTTATGATCAATGCTCAAGCTTACGATCTATTAACTAGACTCAACACTTGCCGCGATATCGCTAATTTTTCCAGTATGGCCTGCGAAAAATTACTAAGAAAAAACGTAATTGTTAACATTGTTCATAAATCATTTATCGCGCTGAATACCTGTCTTTTTGTGAAGGAGGGGAAAAGTTTAGTAGATCGCTGCATAGCTGTGAAAAAGAAAGACGTCCTCACTTGGAAATTTTGGTCCCCTCGCATTGCGAATATATTGAATATAGCAACCTTAGCCTCTTCAATCCTCTATTTTATGGGCTATACAAATCCTTATCTATTTGTGATCGGATGCGCTTCACGAATCGTCCCTTATGCGACGAACTTCTTTCGCCAAAGCAGATATACATCTATTGCGGCCCGACTAGAAGGGGTGACTTTGGAAGGAAAGGTACCTTCTAATCCAAACAAAAATAGGTCTATAATCGATTGGCTACAACCAACACAGATGTTGGAAAAAATAAAAATGGCGCTCAACGCCCCTAATCCCACTTCTGTAAGAGAGGAAGTCGATCAACTTCTTCAAGAATGGAGAGGAATCAAAGAGCTCCAAAATATTTACGCAACATATATAACAAACATACAAGTACCAAGTAATAAGAATGCCAAACCTCAAACTCCTAGCGCATTTAACCCTCAATTAAAAAAGACCCGCCTTAGTGAAATCATGCTCATAGAGATGCGGAAAGGGATTAAAGAGGTTACAGATCTGATCCCGCAACTCAAAAATGTTCAAGGAAAAGAACTAGAATCGAACGCGCTGCAAGCAAAAATCTCAGAAAAGATCGACGAGTGGGATAGAAAGGTGATCGATTTAATTAACTTAGAGTTATACTCACCACAAGTAAAAAAAATCGCAAATGATCTAAAAAAATTACTCACTTTAGATGATTTAATAAATTTTAGTTCTCTTGTTTTAGGAATTATATATGTTTCTCTATTGGCCTATTATTATGACCAAGTTCCGTACGAAGGGGCCATTTATCTCCTCTCTTTGTGTTATGGCGCTTATGATTTATGGAAGGAATGGAATGTATCATCTCTTGAAAATCAATACAAACAACTAAACAATCTAAAAATCGATTTTTCTAACTTAAAAGCAGACGGTTTAGATGAATGATTCCTATTATAGGAACCTATCCAACTAAAAAATTTCAGCCGATTTTCTGGTTCTTTTAAGCCGACTT
>CAYWDE010000115.1:0-6279 GCA_964456885.1 uncultured bacterium
AAATTTGGGATGTCGCTGTCGACTTAAGGAGAGAATCTCCCACTTTTATGGAGTTGGAAGCGGTTCTATTGGATGATCAATCCCATCAACAACTTTTCATTCCAAACGGTTTTGCTCATGGATTTTGCGTATTGAGCGAGGCGGCTCGAGTCCACTATAAAGTGAGTGCTCCGTACGATCCAAAAACCGAATGCTCAATCCGGTGGAATGATCCCGATTTAAAAATCTCATGGCCGATCCAGGATCCGATTCTTTCGCCTCGGGATCAATTAAGTCCATTTTTTAAGGAGATGCAAAATGTTTTGGATTACAGGCAGTAAAGGTCTTTTAGGATCTGCCTTAACCGCTAAATGTAAAGAGATTTATCCTAATCGATTTTTGGAAACGGGAAAAGAGGTGGATATTGGAGATTTAGACAAGGTGCGCAAGTTTGTTGCTCAAAATGTGGGGATTACCCATATCATCAATTGCGCCGCCTTTTCTCAGGTAGATGCTGCAGAGGATTTAAAAGAAGAGGCTTATAGAGCCAATTCGATCGGACCAGAAAATTTAGCGATTACTGCAAATGAGATCGGCGCTAAATTGATCCATATCTCGACCGACTATGTATTTTCTGGGAAGATGAGAAGGCCCCTCTCTGAAAAAGATCCTGTGGGACCTTGCAGTTATTATGGGATGACCAAATTAGAAGGGGAAAAAAGGGCTTTAGCCCTTTCGGCCTGTGTCATCCGCACTTCTTGGATTTTCGGCAGTACTGGGAAAAATTTTGTCTCAAAATTATTAACTATGCTTCAGACTCAAAAAGAGATCAAACTCACAGATGATCAGTGGGGAAGATTTACCTATGCACCCGACCTGGCTGATGCGATTTTAAAGATGCTAGATCATTCAGGTCTTTACCAGTTTGCGAATGGGGGTGTGGCAACGAAATATGAGTTTGGCCTAGCGATGAGAGAGGAGGCGTTTTTAATGGGTTACCCGATCATGGCTGAAGCGATCATCCCTGTGCCTAGTGCTCTCTTTCCAGCGCCCTGCGAGAGGCCGATCTATTCGGCGTTTGATACGATGAAAATAGAGGCTTTTTTACCCATTCGCCATTGGCGCAAAGCTCTAAAGGACTTTTTATGCGAACAAATGCCAGTCTATTTGTAACAGGGGGAGCCGGTTTCATCGGTTCCGCATTCATCCGCCATCTATTGTTAAAGTCCGATTTTAGAGGGCGTATCCTCAACTACGATCTGTTGACTTATGCAGGGAATCTCAACTCTTTAAACGGTTTTCATGAGCACCCTCGCTACCGCTTTGTCCAAGGAGATATCCTGAACCAGCCCTTGGTTGAAAAGCTCCTTTTAGAACAGGAGATCGACACGATTGTCCATTTCGCTGCGGAGACACATGTAGATCGGAGTATCGCTTCTGCAGCGCCCTTTGTAGAGACAAATGTGAAGGGGACCCTCTCCCTTTTAGAAGCTGTGCGGAAATTTCCCCATATCCATTTCCACCATATTTCTACAGATGAGGTATATGGATCTTTAGGTGAGAGCGGAACGTTCAATGAAAACTCTTCCTACCGCCCTAATTCCCCCTACGCTGCGTCTAAAGCCGCTTCTGATCATCTGGTTCGAGCTTTTGCACAAACCTATAAGATTTCCACTACGGTTTCCCATTGCAGCAACAACTATGGACCGTGCCAATATCCTGAAAAATTCATCCCTCTCATGATCCATAATTGTTTGAGGAGAAAACCTCTCCCCGTCTACGGCAGGGGTTCAAATGTTCGAGATTGGCTCTATGTCGATGATCATGCCGCTGCGATTTGGCGCATCTTACAGAAAGGGAGAAAAGGGGAGACCTACGATATCGGAGGGAAAACAGAGATCGCAAATCTAGATTTACTCCATCTTCTCATCGAGCTGCTCCAACAGATCAAACCTGGAGAATACCATTCGTTAATCCGCTTTGTGGAAGATCGGCAAGGGCACGATTTCCGCTATGCGCTCGACGCTTCGAAAATTGAGGCTGAATTAGATTGGAAGCCTCTCATCTCTTTTAAAGAGGGGCTTCTCCGAACGATCCGTTGGTACGCAAATCCGATCTAGCTCAATTATTTTCTGCTACTTGTGTTTCTTGTGATCCATATGCATAATTCCCAGTTCTCTATAAAAAAATCACTTGCAACCAAGGAGCGTCTTCATGGTCCCAAATCTAAGTAGAAACAAAGAGGATAGTCGTTGGATGATGCTCAGTCTGTTAACGGTGATTCCCCGGTTTTTGTATAATAGAGTTTGGCTTGCAAAAAATATAGGCGCTGAAGAGAGCAAAGTTCAAGAAGCGGCTGTTCAAGTTTTAAAAGAGACCGGCAATTTAAAAGGGGAAATTCCTAAAGAATTTCATTGGAGTATCTCTTCCCTTTCTGGGCTGGGCACTTTGAGTAAATATGCGGCGTTTGCAGCGACAAGTGTCTTATTTGGAGAGAGTGGCGTATGCGGATATCTTTGGGAGGGGCTTTCTTGGACAACTAAGTTGGCGCTCAGCTTAGGGGTCGCTCATCTAGCGAGCCATTACTTGAAAGGGGGCTCATACGGGAGCCAAGCGACAAATACAAATACAAATACAAATACCGTTCATATCAATCTCGTCGGAATGGATCCTAAATTGATCATTCGTGAAGAGAAGAGAGATGGGATTGTTTCTGTGACTGTTCAGCAAGAGCCAAAAGCTCCAGTGTCTCCTTTGGAGAATCCGTCGAAAGCTGCCGGTTGAAAATAAGAAATCCCCACCCTAGGGTGGGGTTCTGCCTATTTTTTTGTGTTAAACACTTCTTCTTTTGGCGAGTCGACCACTTTCCCTAAAAAGGGGGGAAGCTCAAGTCCTGCCATCGCGGTGACATCGTGGAGGGAGGGGAGCGACTTCACAAATTGGTTGATGAAGTTGGATGTGGTACTCCCTTTTGTCGGGTCTCCAGTCGTATTTCCGCTATCCCATACAGTGATCTTGTCGATTTTGATGTTTTTGATCGCCTCTGTTTGAAGTTTGACAATCTCTTCGAGTTTTTCGATGAGGAGCATGGTGGAGGCACTTTTAGCGTCATCGCCGCACGCTTCGAAGAGTTGTTTATACCCTTTTGCTTTTGCGTCGAGGAGTTTTTGGATCCCTTCCGCCTCTGCCTGTTTAATGGCGAGAATCGCTTCGGCCTCTCCGCGCGCTCTCAAAATGCGGCTCTGCGCCTCTGCAGCGGCCTCAATTTCGAGTTTCTTTTTCTCGATCTCTTGAGGAACGATCTCTTCCGCCTCAAGGAGTTGCGCTTGAGCGAGAGCTCTGGCTCTTTGGATTTCAGTCTCTGCTTGCTGCTTGGCTACATGACTTTTTTGGCTCGCTTGCGCCTCTTTTTCTGCCAGCATCGCATTTGTTAAAGCGATCTGCGCCTTCGATTCGTTTTCCCCTTTCATCGCTTCAGCGTGGTAGGCGGCGACCGAAATACGGCGATCCCTCTCGGCGAGCGCTCTTCCGATCTCCCCTTGCTTCTCTTGTTCTGCGACATCGACTTTCGCTTGATTCACAGCTGTAGAGGAGGCTTTTTTTCCGATGCTTTCGATATATTCCGATTCATCGGTGATATCTGTGATATTGACGTTGAGAAGGGTGAGTCCAATTTTATGCAATTCAGGTTCAATATTTTTCTTGATCGCTTCTAAAAAGCGCTCTCTGTCTTGGTTGATCTCTTCAATCCGCAAAGAGGCGACTGTGAGTCTCAATTGTCCGATGATGATTTCGGTCGCCATCGACTCGATGCCCCGGTGATCTAGATCGAGCATCCGGACGGCTGCATTGTGCATCACATCAGGGGTCAGGCCGACAGCAACAGTGAATGTGCTGGGGACATTGATCCTGATATTTTGGTGGGAGAGTGCACTTTTGAGCGGGATATGGATTGTCCGCGGAGTTAAATCGAGGAACGCGTAGCCTTGGATGAGGGGCCAAACAAAAGTTCCCCCTCCATGATAACACTGGACAGTCCGGTTGCCGCTCACTCTTCCATAGACGACCAGAATTTTATTTGAAGGGCATCTCCGGTATAATTTCGCGAGGAAATAGGCGATGGAAAAAACAAAAAGGAGAAAAAAGACAACAGAAGTTGTTAAAAAAGGGATTTCGACATTCATGGGACACCTACATTATTTGATGGGATTGACGACAACAGTCCGCTCGTCAGCTTTTTTGATAATCTCTACTTGCGTGAATGAGTTGATCTCTTCTCCATTGAGAGAAACAGCATCGATCTCATGGGTCATCCCGTAGATTGAAACGGAAATTTTTCCAGATCCTTCTTTTGGGATCTGTTGATAGACAAACGCTTTTTTCCCGATCGCCTCTTCAAGGGAAAAGACAGAACCTGTGCTATGCAGCTTTCTGGCTATTTTAAAAATCAATCCAGTAATGAGCATAGCAATTGTCCCAGCTCCAATTGCAATAGCCGCCGTAACGGGGGCTGAGAATCCGAGCTCTTTTTTGCAGGCGAGGCCAATCCAGCCAAACATCATTAGGAAACCGGTGACCGCCTGTTTAGAAAGCCCCTTGAAGTTATGAACGGAGCCATGGTCTGGATCGTCCATATCGGCGCCCATAAAATATAAGGCAAACTGGATAATAAACATTCCAGAACCGGCAAGTGCACAAAACCAAAAAAGAAATTCTTTCTCAAACATAGAGAGGAATTATCTCAAATCGAGGAGATTAGAATCTATAATTAAATGGTGTATTCAGGAGGTGGGGAGGGAAATCCAAGGTCTTCAATGAGCCGATCGGCCGCTTTTTGGACTTCGGGGGTGACTTTATGCCAGGGGTCATAGTCGTATTGAAAATGGACTTGTTCAGAAAAAACCAGTACATCCCACTGAATTTGTTCATCTAAAAAGATAGAACGGGTTTTTAAATCATTGATTAGAGGATCGGCCGATTCCCGATCCCCTTCATGCAGGTAATGGATGATTTGAACAATATCCTCCACCATTTCTAGTTTGGAGCGGATTGGGAGTTCGTTTCCTGGATGATTACCCATAATAATGGCCTCATTGTTTATTATATAATTTATTTTATAAATAAACAATTATGTATATTTAATTTACTGATAGTTAATGAATATCGTTACATTAATTAATGTTTTGAGAGGGTTTAGAATAGTTTGACCCCAATAGGATTATGGGGTAGAATTTGTGGGATTTCTATGACTACAGAATATAAATACGGCTTTGTTACACCCATCGAGTCTGAGGTTTTTGCTAAAGGCCTTAGTGAAGAGACCATCCGAGCGATTTCATCGCTTAAGGGTGAGCCCGATTTTATGCTTAATTTCAGGCTGAAGGCATTTCGGAAATGGCAGGAGATGGAAGAGCCGTCTTGGCCTAACGTCGATTATCCCCCGATCAACTACCAAGAAATCTCTTACTACTCTGAGCCAAAAAGCAAACCTAGACTAGAGAGTTTAAGCGAGTTAGATCCTGAAATTCTAAAAACCTTTGAACGGTTAGGGATCCCTTTAGATGAGCAAAAACGGCTCGCCAATGTCGCTGTCGATGTGGTGTTTGACTCGGTCTCTTTAGGGACCACGTTCAATAAAAAACTTGTCGATGCGGGTGTCGTCCTCTGCTCAATGTCTGAGGCGGTAAAAAAATATCCAGAATTGATTGAGGAGTATTTGGGGAGCGTTGTCCCGATCGGAGATAATTTCTTTGCAGCCCTCAATTCCGCCGTCTTCTCCGATGGTTCTTTTGTCTATGTTCCGAAAGGGGTCCGTTGCCCAGTTGAATTGTCCACCTACTTTAGGATCAACGAGAAAGAGACGGGTCAGTTTGAAAGGACGCTCATCATCGCTGAAAAGGGCTCTTATGTGAGTTATCTCGAGGGGTGCACCGCCCCAGCGTTCGATACCAATCAGCTCCATGCGGCTGTCGTCGAGCTGGTAGCCAAAGACCGGTCTGAGATCAAGTATTCAACGGTCCAAAATTGGTACGCTGGAGACCCTAAGACGGGCCTTGGGGGGATTTACAATTTTGTGACGAAGCGGGGACTTGCTCTAGAAGAGGCGAAAATCTCCTGGACTCAGGTGGAAGTGGGCGCTGCCATCACCTGGAAATACCCAAGCTGCCTTTTAAAAGGGGACCGTTCAGTGGGGGAATTTTACTCGATCGCGCTGACCAATGGGAAAATGCAGGCCGATACAGGGACAAAGATGATCCATTTGGGCAAGAATACGAAATCCACGATTGTGTCGAAAGGGAT
>CAYWDE010000116.1:0-6276 GCA_964456885.1 uncultured bacterium
TCGCTCGGACGATTTTTCTCCCCTCTTCAACAAATTCCCCTAAAATCATCTGAAAGTCCCAAATAGAGGGCTCAAGGACTTTAATTTTGTTTACGACAGCGGCAACATCTTGAGTATGATGAGCTAAATCACCCGCCCACTCTTTAAATTGGTTGTTTTTTGTTTCCCCGTAGAGAAAAACGACCCCTTTTTGGACATCTACCTTCGGATTAGCAAACCAACCTGTAGTTTTTAAAATATCTTCAATCCGCTCGCCGATTGTTTCATCAGCCACTTCGGGATGAGCGACAACTTTTTCAGGTACTTGGGAGGGTTTTTCGTGAAGAATTGCCTCTTTCCTCTCCTGTTCCTGATCTGAATATAAAAAACCGGAGGAAAAAACCATTGTAAATATTAAAAGTTGATATATCTTTTTATTCATCATTTATCCTCCTTTTAAGTAGCCTATTTTATTTCATTTATCCTATTGACACAACCTTCAAATTCGATGAATTTTTTGCGGCACACATTCGCAGCCAAATGGGCCTGCCTCGTCGGCTCTGGGAGGCGGTACTTTCGGAGGCAGTTTGAAACAATTTCCACAGCTGTTTTTAAAGTGATCTTATGCCCAGGAGAGATGATCAAAGGGGAGCACCTTTTTTTAGTCCGAATCATGGCGCCTATCTGCGTCCCCTTCCAGAGGAGAGGAACCATACTCCCCTCCTCTTCACCTAACGCTTTTTCGGGCCTCCCTACAAGGACCGACTTTGCTATGCCAATGGTTGGAATATCCAATAAAACTCCCAGTTGGCTTGCAATCCCAAGTCCTCTAGGATGACTGATCCCCTGCCCATCAACCATAATGAGGTCGGGGCGCAGAGCTAATTGCTTATAAGCGTGGATCAAGCTAGGGGCTTCTCGAAAGCCTAAAAGACCTGGGATGTAGGGAAATTCCTGTTTTTCTATTTGAGTTTTCGTCTCGATCACTTTTAAAGAAGGATACGAGAGGAGAACGACAGCGGCAAAAATCGTCTCTTCTGGATCAAAAGGGGTATTGCTCACATCCATGCCGGCAATACAAGTGAGGGAAGTGGTGATCACATCTTGGAGCAAAACGCTCTGCGACATCTCTTTTTGAGCGCTTTTTGCCTCTTCAATATTTTTAGGAAAAAGCCATTTTTCATTATCCATGCCATCAACCCAGAGGTAAAAAAAAGGGGTGAAATCGGAAGATTACCCCCTTTATTGATTTTTTTAGAAACCTGCGCCGAAAGCAAATTCAGCCATTAACCCAGGAAGGTGTCCCCGTCTTTTAGTCGCAATGAGGGGCAAACTTACATCGAGTTGCAGAAAACTGAGCAAATTCGCCTTACGACTGATCTCATAACCTATGCTTGCGCTTGGAATTAGCCCTTGAAAACGGTCTCCAGCATGTCTTTTGATTCTCCCATACGCGACTCCAGGTCCAGCATAAACGCTTTGCGTCTGGACAGGGGAAAAATAGTAGAGATAGCTCATTTTAGGAAGAGTGATCCATTCGCTTTTCCCATGATGTTTCCCTTTTCTTTTGCTGTACGCTGCAGAAAAATCGAGAGCTGAACTTCCAGACATCTTCCTAAACCCAAGGCCTAAGCCAGGCATGAGTGGCCTCCTATTTCCTGGATTCGGCTCTGTCACATTTAATCGGAGATAGAGATGGGATTGCTTAGCCGCTATTGTTTCAGTAGAACTGACCACTTTGACAGAACTGTTAGGAGCTTTATCTAATATAGCAGAAATCGAATCTCCAGGTTGAGGAGTTCTCCTTAATCCTAAACCTATTTTTTCTGTTGGAAGCGGTTTGTATTGTGCTTGAGAAACATGAACAGGTCCATTTTTCCGATAGTTCTCTCCACTAAAGCTGTATCCTGCAGCGAATATTGTGAGTGTTATAATAAATACCCTTTTCATAGTTACCTCCTATTTATAAGAAGAACTATTGTAAGTTTATTTTCCTGATTTTCCGCAAACAATTTTTATTTACGTATCAAAAGAGATGAAATAGACGTAGAAGCGGAAAAAATTTACACAATCTTTCATCTCACTTAACTCAAAATTTCTCGATTGAGAAAAAATTTACAAAAAATTAATGAAGCAAATAGCTGACACAAAGAGTTTTAAGATTTATTTTTTAAGAACTGGTAAAGAAATGTGTTGGATAAAAAAAAATGAAAGTTTACGATCGTTAACAAACTAGAGGAAATATAAAAGAGCAGCAAATCAATAACGCCTAGAAAGAAATCACTCTTTGATTAGGACTCATTGAATTGGATGTAAAATATCTCTCTGGTTTTTGAAAACAAGGAGTTTTTTATGGCACAAACAAAAACCCACCGGTCACAACTCAATACTTCTCGGAATCTACAAAGAGATACCCGTCGGGATACAAGTGCAGAAAGTCGTGATAGATCTAAAAATCCTCATTCAATCTCTAGAGGAGCTCAAGATTCTCTTGAAAAAGCAAGACAAGTTTCTCAAGCGAGAAGCCATGAGAAAAAATCGGAAGCTTCTCGTAAAGCGGCGGCACATCGGAATCAAGATGAGATGCAAGATTCTCTTGAAAAAGCGAGACAAGCCTCTCAAGCAAGAAGTCATGAGGAAAAGTCGGCAGCGGCTCGCAAGGCTGCGGCACATCGCAATCCGGAGGAGATGCAAGATTCTCTAGAGAGAGCAAGACAAGCTTCCCAAGCGAGAAGCCACGAAGAGAAATCGGAAGCGGCTCGTAAGGCTGCAGCTCACCGCGATCCAGAAGAGATGCGGGAATCTCTGCAAAAAGCGAGACAAGCCTCCCAAGCGAGAAGTCATGAAGAGAAATCGGAAGCGGCTCGCAAGGCTGCTGCACACCGCGATCCAGATGAGCTTCAAGAATCTTTAGAGAGGGCCAGACAGGCCTCACAAGCACGGAGCCATGAGGAGAAATCGGAAGCGGCTCGCAAGGCTGCGGCTCATCGCGATCCCGAGGAACTTAGAGAGTCTTTAGAAAAAGCGAGACAAGCCTCACTTGCAAGAACTCATGAAGAGAAATCGGAGGCGGCTCGTAAGGCTGCAGCTCACCGTGACCAAAATGAGCTTAGGGAATCTTTAGAAAAAGCAATACAAGCCTCTCAAGCGAGAAGCCATGAGGAGAAATCAGAGGCAGCTCGTAAGGCTGCGGCTCATAGGAATCCAGATGAGATGCAAGAGTCTTTAGAAAAAGCAAGGCAAGCCTCTCAAGCGAGAAGCCGCGGGGAAAAATCTGAGGCAGCTCGCAAGGCTGCGACTCACCGAAGTTCAGCTGAGGTACACGGGTCTTTAGAAAAGGGGGGAGACGCTTCTCAATCAAGGACTCATGGGGGAAAATTAGGGGCAGCTCATAAATCGGCTGCGCATCGGAATAAGAATTAAATTACTAAACACTAAAAAAGAGGAGTCATCATGTTTAATCAAGACTTGAGCACTGCGAGTGCCATCATTACAGAAAATATTGTAGCTACGGATGCGGGCTCTATTGATTTTGGATTTATAGAGTATATCGGGAAGATTCCTGGGCTAATCCACCATTTAGCTGATGCTTCCTCTAATGATAGCACATTTACTCTTGATAACCGATCAAAATGGATCGCTTCCAACATAGATATGATTAAAAATTGGAAAATGGATGATGACCTGCTCATCACTCAAAACCAAGCTTTTTTTTCTGCCTACCGTTTTGCGCTTGTAAACCCCCGTTTACAGAAAGCGGTTCCTATTAGTTTACATAGAGAACCTCTGCCCATTGATAATAATAAAATGTTTTTCATTCTTAATATTGATCCTGCCAACGATGTAGTCCACTTAAGCAATGGACTGGAATACACCGTCTATCCCCATGACCATGGGACGTTGCGAAAGTTTTCTGAAAATGATCGGATTATTTTAGGTTTTAATAGTTCGGACAAACTAGATGCAACGAATCTAGATTATTATAAATGTTACCTATTAATCGACACAACATGCAATTCTTACGTGCGGGCTAACCCAATTCGTTAGGATATGAGGGCTTGTATAAAAACAGGCCCTTTTTACAACTCACAAAACAGGGTATGTTTCTATGAAAACTTTGGTTTTAATTGCGAATAGCGAATGGGCTTTAGTACTTCAATTAGAAGATCAAAAAATTCAAGTTATCGAAGAGCGTGAGCATCCGCAATCAAAGGAAAAAGTGGAACATCTCGTTTCCGATCGGCCAGGGAGAACTTTTAGTAGAGTTTCTTCTGTACGTCACGCCCTTAATGAGGGGCAGGATATACACGATACGGAAAGGGGAAAATTTGCCCGTGAAATTGGGGAATTGTGCAAGCAAAGGTACAAGATTCACCCTTTTCAGGAATTGTGGATTGTCGCTGGCCCTAAATTTTTAGGGGAACTAAGACCTCTTTTCCAAAGCGTTTCCTCTCCCCCCTATCTCATTCGAGAGATTCCCAAGGAGCTCTCTCCTCACGAATCTCATCAAGGGATGATGGGTAAAATCCAAGAATGGGTTCATGGAAAAGCTCCAAGAAAAGGATCTTTATGGAAATCTACCGAAAAAAAAGGAGTTTTATTATGAAAAAACTAAAAAACGCATACTTTATTTCTTCTTGCCTGCTAATCGGGTTAACAAATGTGGGATATTGCGGTTCTATTAAAGAAGACGCAACCAAAAAAATAGAGACAGCCGCCAAAAAAACAGAGGCTACTGTCAAAAAAATAGAAAAAAATGTCAGTGCCGATAAAATTAAAGAGAAGTTCCACCAAGCGGCCGATTCTTTAAGCAAAGAAAAGGTGCATGAATCGATCGACCAGGTTGCAGATTACCTCGATAAAGATAAGCTGAAAGAGGCGGTCGATGCAATTGCCGATTACTTTGATAAAGATAAAATCAAAGAATTTATCGACTATGTAGCCGAGTACTTAGATCGGGACAAAATCAAAGAGATGATTGATGTTGTTGCTGATGCGGTCGATCGGGAAAAAGTGAAAGAAGCCGTTGACCAAGTGGTCGGATCTATTGACAAAGAGCAGGTCAAACAAGCGTTTGACGAATCGGTCGATCAGATTGCAGCTTCCTTACAAGAAGCTACCCACTCTTTAGAACAAGAGATCAGCCATCTGGGTAATAATAAAAATAGGATCCAAGATGTGGTTAAGAAATATAACTGGAACAAATGGCTTCCCGATCAAGCCTCTTACGGTCCCGCTACTTTAAGCGGTTTAAAGTTGGGTGGTGTTAAAAAAGCGATTGTAGCTAAGCCAGGCCAAAAAATTGAGGGAGAAGTTGTCTGCTCCTTAGATCGTAAAGAGTGCTCAGCGCTGAGCCTCTATCGGGTTGTTCTAGGGATAAAAAACAAAGGGGGACAAACCACTGTTTTCAACCATTTCGGAATACGAGCTGGAAAAGAGACGGATCATTTTACCTTAACAGCCCCTAAAGAAAAGGGTGTCTATCAGGTAGGATTCCGCGTTGTTGAAGCGGCCCGTGAGGGGACTGCGATCCAGGCATTCGATGATCGGAATAATGAAAATGGGTGGGGCGAACCTGTCACTATCGGCGTAATCATCGTCGTATAATGATTCTTTTCTCCTAATGGTCCAAGCGCCCTCTTTAAACAGAGCGCTTGGTTTTCTCTTTTTTGCCCACCACCGGAACAACTTTCTTAACTCTCTCGTTCGCTAACCGAACACCCCGAGTTTGGACCCCTTTTAGGGGAATTTCACTCAAAGCGACGATTTTCTTTTTCGCTTTCTGACGGGGAGCCATCTCAAGTTCAATCACCGCATTCGGATCGGTGGAAATATATTCCAATTCCCCCTCTTCATCGATATACCGGTAAGTTTTATCCAGAATGAACTTATCGACGATAAACCGCTTGGCCCAAATTTGCTGGGTCTCTTTATTCTTATAGACCACATTGAGGATTGTCTTTTTATCGGCAACACCAGTCCAAATAAGATTCTCAAAAAACTGTTTTTCAGGGATCTGGGTCGCTTTATAAGTGCCGTCTTTATAGAATACGAGCAGTTTATCAAAATTGGTACAGGTGAAGTGAGTTCCTGAGACTTTAGTCCCCACAAAGCCTGTAGAAAAATCAAATCCTACCTTGATCTCTTTGGTCTCGATCGCTCTCCGATCGATCTCTTCAATTGCTTTGATCCTGGTTCTGCGCGGATAGTCTTTCCCGAATTTCTGAATGAGGGTCTTCAAATAATCGATCGCATATTTTTTCACATTTTTGAGCTTTTTCTCCACATCTTGGTGGG
>CAYWDE010000117.1:0-6272 GCA_964456885.1 uncultured bacterium
AAGGAAAAAGCTGGGCTCTAGCAGTCCGATTGTCTCTGGAACAGAGCGGTGCATGAGGAGGGCACATCCGCAGACATAGTCAGCTGCTCGCATATTAAAATAGGGGTGATCAGCCTCTCCTGAATCAGGAGAGACGAATTCGGCGATTTGGGGATTCCAAAATCCTCCCAGATGATCGATGATTCCTGGCTGATGGTAGCGGAGAATTTTTGCCCCTAAAATCTTCGCCTTTGGCTGCTCTTGGGCAGCTTTAAGGAAGGCATCGAGAAAATCGGGGGCAACCACTGTATCGTTATTGAGAAGAAGGATCCACTCAGCCCGGTGGCGAAGGGCCCACTCAATGCCTGGATTATTGCCGCCTGCAAAGCCTAAATTGGCCCTATTTTCTAAGATCGGAATCTGTGGATAGGTAGCGCGTAAAACAGAGACAGAGTCATCGGTCGATCCATTATCTACAATGATTGTTTGGAAATTCGGATAGCGCACTTTTTGCAGTGAAGCGAGGCACTCCAGCGTATCTTTTTTCCCATTCCAGTTGAGGAGAATGATGAGGATCTTAGGAAATGGTTTTGACATAGTTGTTCCAGCCCTTTTCGCGATAGAGGGCTGCCTGTTTCTTCGGATTAGTCGATTGGGTGATATCGCGGCCTACAATGATGATGTCGCTCCTGTTTTTAATCAAGACCTCCTCTACCGTCCGGTATTTTTGCCCCATAGAGTCTTCTCCCGCTTTGAGTTTCACCCCTGGAGTGAAATGGATGAGTCCCGGGTTCTGGCTCAGTTTCCTCAAAGAGATAAATCCAACCACCGTATCTAAGTGGTCCTCTGCCATCTCGACCGCTTTTTTGGCGTAGGCCCCTTTAGCAAGGGTTCCAGAAGAGCTCATCTCTGCTAGGAGAAGGAGGCTTGAACCTTTAAGTCCTTCGATCACTCCTGGACCTGGAACGATATGCGCATTGATCAAATGGGCCCAATCGTGGATCCGGTAAATTCCTCGGGTATACTGGAGCGATACGGTTTGGCCAATGTCGGCAAATTTCCGATCTTCAAAGATGAGGAAATTGTGTTTTTGAGACAATTTCCGAATTAAAGGGGCAAATTCAGGTGTGAAGTCGGTCAGTAGATCGACATGGGTTTTAAGGACAGAGAGATAGGGGCCTAGCTCATCGGCGAGTCCTAAGAGTTGATCTTGGGAGGTGACATCGGCTGCTAAGCAGAGATTGCTCTCTTTTTCTGTCATGATTTTAAAGAGTTTCTGCGCTGTCGGATGGCGGGTCAGGCTTCCCCTTTTAAGGAATGAGAGTTGCTTATTCATAGAGTTGGTGATTTTTTATGAAGGTTTTTACCGATTCGGCAGTCTCTAAATTGATCCTCTTTTCCCGAACCAATTCGGTGACGATTTCGGTGATGGTAAGCACAGGATGCACTTTCATCTGTTTGCTTTCGATGAATTTCTTTCCCCCTTGTTCCCGATCGACTAGAACGACGATCTCCTCGACAAGGAGCTCTTCTTTCATCAAGGGGACAATCGTTTCAAAAATACTTTGTCCAGAGGTGATCACATCCTCGATCAAAATGCATTTTTGATCTTTTTTAAAGATCCCTTCGACTTGCTTCTTCGTCCCGTACTCTTTTTGCTCTTTTCGAACCAAAACCATAGGGAGATTATGGCGGATAGAAATTGCTGTTGCAAACGGTAAGGCGGTGTATGGGACTCCACAGATGAGGTCCGGTTTGGATCTCCTTATTTTCTCCTGCATCGCATCAGCAATTAAAATGAGCAGTTGAGGGTTTGAAAGCGTCACTCGCAAATCGATATAGATCGGAGAGGTGATTCCGCTTTTTAGCTTAAAGGAGCCGAATTTTACAGCCCCCACTTCAAATAATTGATGGATTAGAATATTCAATTGTACCTCAACGCTAAATAGGGGTCCCACATCATTCCTGTCGCACTCATCGCTACATTGGCTCCTGCTTCAAAAAACAGATCGAAATGTTCGGGAAGAAGAATTCCTCCGCATCCTAAAAGAGATAAATCCAATCTGTTTTCCCGAATGATCTGAGCCGCTTCTCGGATAAAGTGGAGAGCTGCCTCTCGGATGGCAGCTCCACAGACGCCGCTGGTCTTACGCGTCTCATCCAGAGGGGGATCGATCTCCTGGCTTACCGAATTGATTCCGCAGACCGCTTGAGCCCCGCCTCGAGCTGCTGCTAAGAGGACGCTTTTCATCTGGTGCGAGTTTTCGAAAATACCTACTTTCAGAATCAACGGGATTGGATGGATCGCTTTGGCGATCAGGCGGGTATATTCATAAACCGTTTCTGGGTCTTGGTAGAGGATCCCCTCCGCTTTTTTTACATTGGGACAGGAGAAATTGGCCTCGATCAGTTTAGCTCCAGCCGCACGTGCTAAAACGGCTGTCCGGACAAAGTCTTCAGCAAAAGTAACGCCCCGTTTGGGAGTTCCTACAACCGATACGATCATCACTTGCCCCTCTGCTAAAGAGAGATTGGCTTTATGGATATCTTGTAAAAGAAAATCGGGCGATTGAGAAGGCATTCCGAAAGAGTTTGTGATCGTGAGTTCAGCCAAATCTTGGGGAGCTTCTATTTGTCTTCCTTGGGCATCGACATAAGTCACATTGGGGAGCCTGTGGCCAGGATGGGCCTCGCTCCGGATAGTTTTATAGGTGAGGATATCGAATCCCATTTGAGCGGCAAAAGCAACCCACCGGGCATTGAGCAAGGGGCCGGCAGGGACGCCGATCAAAGAGCGGACTTTCAACCCTAGAAAATCATGGAGTTTAACGGGAGCTTTTCTCTCAAAGATCGGTCCCTTAAAGAATGGGCCGTGTGCCGCATTCTCCTGATAGCTCTTTTGGATGTTGTAGATCGGAGCCTGATCAGGGTGCCATTTTGGAAACATCGTAAGTTTTCAGCTTGTCCAAAAATTTTTTACTTTAGAAGTATATACCTTCAAGAAGGAAATACTCGTCCAACTTAGGCAACATATAGATAAAATCAGAATGGTGTTTTCATCTATTTGTTTTGAGGCAATTTCTGGATTTATCCAGTTATATAAACTTATTCCCATAATTAGGTACAAGGAAAGTGTATAGACACGCGCTTGCAACCACTGTTTTCTATCCACTAAGGAAACAAGGAAAGGGGCAAGCAGTAAGGAAATTTGAATCACGGCTTTATCTGGGAGCGCAATGGCAAAGAGGAGCCAATCCCAAAGATTGTATTGAAGAATCCAGCTGTATGGAGCGTCCCATAGAAAATCGCGATATTTATTGGAATCAAGGGAGAGAGAGTTTATGGAAGGGAAAAGGGCAATCAGTAAAAGACCAGAAACACCGGTAATGCAACTCAGAAGGGTGCTCAGCGAAAATAATTTCCATATAGGAATCATGATATTTAGAAAATACAATCCATAAACAATTAAGAAATGAACTTTTTTGGTTTGGTTTGGGTGAGTTCTCATCCAAGAGATAAGACAAGCTCCTACTAATAATAGATATGTTTTACTCCAGAAAAAGAATCCACCATCCGGGTTCTGCATCCAAAAGGGGGATAGACCTATAGGTAAGAGAAAGAAGAAAAACCAGGATAAATTCGGTTTCCGGCGTAACGCTTCGTAAAATAAAAGGCCAATAATAATGACAACAAGATATGTGAGCATTTCATTCTTTTAAAAATTGGTCTATTTTTTGTCAATTCATAATAGGATATATTTTCCCCTTCAAGATAGTGTAGCGAGGCCACCCTGTCAATATCATCCCCGCATAAGGGGACCATTTTGCTTTGCTCTTCAGATCTGTATTAGTAACGGTTCTCTTTTTATTTAGATCGACAAGGACGATGTCATCGGACTCTCCCCAGTGGAAAATTTCCCGGGGTCTTGTATGGGTAAGGCGGACGATTTGTTTGATGGAAATTTGCCTCTGATGGAACGCATTGAGAAGAAGGGGTAAATAGAGCTCAATCGAGGGAAATCCGGAAGGGGCAGAGCCGTAAGGGCGCTGTTTTTCCTCTAATAAGTGGGGAGCGTGATCAGTGCCAATTGTATCGATGGTTCCATCATGAAGAGCTTCCCAAAGAGCCGAATTGTCTTCTCGAAGGGGGGGGTTGACCAGAGCGCAAGTTCCTAGTGTCTCGTATGCTTTTGTTGTTAAGAAGAGATGGTGAGGAGTTGCTTCTGCATAGATCGAAAAACCTTTATTTTTTGCCTCTCGAATGAGATCGAGCTCCTCTTTTGTGCTCACATGGGCGATATAAAGGCGTGTCTTGTATTTGGTGGCCAAAGTGATTGCTTGTTGTACCGCGCGCGCTGCGACTTCTGGATTCCGGATGAGAGAATGTTTTTTTGGATCGTCTGATTGATAGGTTCTTTTTCGGATCAGCTCCTCATCTTCCGCATGGACAGCGATGAGTACATTGTTTTCACTAGCGATCCGAAACGCTTTTTCAAGCGCTTCTGGTTTATGCATCACCAGATCTCCGGTAGAAGATCCCATGTAGATCTTGAGCCCTACGATCTGATCTTTCACTTTTGGGATCTCATCCAAATGGTTTTCATCAGCGCCTAAATAGAGGCCATAATGGAGAGGGATCGTTAACTGCCGATCGATGAGCCCCTTTTTTTCGATGAGTCTTTGAGCCGTGGTACATGCTGGATTGTTATTGGGCATATCAAAAACGGTTGTCACCCCGCCGGCAATAGCCGCTTGAGCTCCAGTTTCCCAATTTTCTTTATGCTCTGAGCCAGGAGTGCGGAAATGGACATGGGGATCGATGAGAGCAGGAAGGAGGAGTAAGCCGGTCCCATCCAGAGTGTGAGTCTGATCGCTTTTTATGAGGTGACAGGTTTTGTGTCCATCGATGGTTTGTACATTACGAATTTCGATCACATTACGATCCTTATTGGTCGGCGACCATCAGGAACAAGGTTTCATAATCCAATATAAACAAACATATAAAACCCACTACTATATGAGACACGATCGGCCCAACAATGGACTTTTGTTTTTCGAATAAAATTCCCCAGAAAATACCTAAAAAGAAACTAAAAAACGCAAGCCAAAAACCTTTTACAGTATGAACCATCTGAAAGAGGAGATTAGAAACTAAGATGGACGAAAATACCCGCCCAGGTCCTTGGAAGAAATTTCGAAAAGAGCTCTGTAAGCATCCTCTAGCGATGAACTCTTGAATTGGTATGGAGATGATATAAAGACCTCCAAAAACCAGAATGTGGTGGGAGTTGGCTTTCATAGCAGAAAGAGAGAAAAGGGGCACTTCTTTAAAGAGATCGACATGGTGAATCAAGAACCATTTCAAAACAAAAAAGAAGGCGATCATAGGGAGGGAATAGAAAAATCCTTCGATTGTGTAAACGAAGAATTTATTTAAAGTGAGTCCATAAAAAGAGAGGGGATACCCTGAAGTTTTAATCACATAGATGGCAGAGCACGAAAAAAATACGCCGAGGACAATCGTCAGAAGCGGATCGAGAATCGGTTTCTGGAGAGGGAAAAACCCGATGAACTTGGAAAGGTTAAACCAAAGGGCCATAAAGATAAAAATTTGGACAAGTGTCTTGGTGATTTGCGTAAAAGATTGTGTAATCCGCAATTTTTCTTTCAGGTAATCAATTAATAAATCGTCAGTCTTTCGAAGTCTTTGGCTCACACTTTTTGCAAGATACACGGTGATTTTTGCATACGTTTTTTCTTTGTCAGGAGCGTTTTGAAGAGCGTCGAGATCAAGTGCAATGATTTCCATCGGCTCAATCGCTCGGATCGAAGCAGAACGTTTCTGGTTTTCTAAATGGGCCATTTCCCCAAAGTAATCTCCACTTTTAAGTGAGCCTAAGTCCTGGTATTCTCCAGACTCAACCTCTTCTTTGAGGGCTTGAGCAATCCCTGATTTGATGATCAATAGTTCACGCCCCTGTTCCCCTTCATGAATAATCCAATCTCCTGTTTTAAACGAAAAAACTTGTATAAAAGGGAGAAGTCCTCTGAGCTCTTCTTCATTTAAACGGCTGAAGAGTTCCACTGTTCTAAGAAAAGGGATGGGGTTATGGGATTTCATCAAACTCTCTAGGCTGTATTTTTATAGGGTATATCGAAAAAATTTTTCTTTAGCAATTTTTTTAACAAGATTTGCCGGAAAAAGGTTTTTCTAGTACAAGGGACTAGAATCTCATGAGATTGTCTCCGAACCGATCTGGATAAAAAGTTTCGATCGATTTTAGGGTTCTTTTG
>CAYWDE010000118.1:0-6257 GCA_964456885.1 uncultured bacterium
CGTCTTCCTAGATAACGGGGATCTTCACCCCCTTCTAACATCCGGCAGAACCAATAAAGGGCAGCGTCTGGATCAGATCCGCGGACCGATTTATGGAGAGCTGATATTAAATTGAAGTGCCCTTCTTGGTGACGGTCGTAAAGAGCCGGCTTTTTTTGAATAGAGAGACCCTCTTGTAGATTCTCAATCATATTCAATAAATGTCTCGCATCGCCTTGGGAAGAGGTGATCAGATGTAATCTCTCTTCGGCAGTCAAAGAAAGGGGCTTCACCTCTTTTTCGTAACGATGAATGATCTCTTCCAAAGAGCTCTCATCTAACGGCTCAAGCTTCAGTACACGAAGTCGGGATAAAAGAGCATTATTCAGAACAAAAGAGGGGTTTTCCGTTGTAGCCCCCACTAAAACGAGGGTTCCATCTTCTAAAAAGGGGAGGAAGATATCTTGTTGGGCCCGATTGAATCGGTGAATTTCATCCACAAAAACAAGAGTTTGCCGATTGAAGAGAGGTGTATCGTGGCTCTCTTTCAAGATTTTTTTTAATTCTGAGGTGCTATTGAAAACGGCACTCAGAGAGATAAAGGGGAGATGGAAACTTTGGGCATATAACCTAGCGATTGTTGTTTTGCCGCAACCGGGTGGACCAAATAACAAAAGTGAGAGGGGGCGCCCATTCTGAACAATCTTTTCAATCGATTGGATCAGGTTTTTTTGACCCGATACATCGGAAAGAATTTTCGGTCGTAATTTTTCTGAAAGTGGGATCATGTTTTTGAGAATATCGAGAAAAAAGGTTTAATTGCATCCGATTTCTTATCTTGTTGTTATTTAAATGTTTAAATATTTTATTTTTCTATAATATGCTCATTGTTAGTTAGTTGAGATTTTGATATTTATTTTTCATAAAAAACGAGCTAATTAATTTTTTTTTCAAGGTGCAATTTTTTGTAAAAAATGCCCTCAGAATAGGTTCTGGATTAAATTTTAATTAAACTTATTTGTTTTTAAATTAAACAAAATTATACAAGTTGTTTGTAATTATTATAAAAAAATTATATACTTAAGCTTGTAAGGATGATTGAGAGCGCGGGGTTTCCCGCCGAAGGTAAGGAAAACCTTACCCGAAATGAAGCTCTTGCTACTTACACTTAAGGAGGAAATTATTATGGTAAAACGTAGAAAAAGAGCTTCTAAGAAAGCTCACAAGAAAGTAGCTAAAAAAGCTCATCGCAAAACAGGTAGACGCAAAGTGAAATCAAAAGCTCGCAAGTCTACAAAAAGAAAAGCGAAAAGCAAAAAAGCTCATAAAAGAAAAGCGAAAGGCCGCAAAACACGCAGACGCCGCAAATCTCCAGGGATCGCTGCTATCATGGGTTTAAACGCTTAATATTCTTGATTTTAGATCGAGCTAGGCCTCAAGGCCTGCTCGATTTTTTTTATTTAAAGCTACCCTCAAATGCAAACTCTTCCACCCTTTTTCGGGTCGAAGGAACTTCCCTTTTTTGCAGCTCTTCAGAGAGGCTCTCTTTCGGAGCTCTTTTACCTATAGCAAACATCGCCAGGACCTCATAGTCATCAGGGACGTGAAGTACCTCTTTCGCTTTTACGTAGTCAAAACCGGCCATCCCGTGGACGACGAGATTGCGAAAAGTCCCTTCAAGAGCGAGATTTTCCCAAGCAGCGCCTGCGTCCAAAGCATAGCTAGCAGAGGGCTTTTTTGTTTTCTCGAGAATCTTTTGTGAAACAATCACCCCTAATACAGCGGCTTGTTTGCACCACCCCTTATTGAAATCGACGAGGAGGTCAAAAAATTTATCCCAATTCTGCGTATCCCGTTTTGCATATAGGAATTTCCAAGGTTGGATATTATAGGCTGAGGGGGCCCAGCGAGCCGCTTCAAAAAGAGGCATAAGTTCTTCTTCTTTGAGAGACTCGCCTGTCATAGCGCGTGGCGACCACCGATTGAGGATCATGGGATGGATCGGGTGATCCGATTGCCTTTTTGATTCTAACATTTATTCCTCTTGAATAGGTTCTGGATGCCACGAAGGGTGGCGGAATTTATAAATGAGATAAGGGATTAGGGACATGATGAAAATCCCCCCAATTAAAAACGACTCATAAAAAACAAGGCTCCCCACCTTTAGCTGTCCTGGAGGGATGAATCCCATGAAAAAGGCAAATAGAGAGCTTAAAACTCCGAGCGATCCCACAAACCAGATACCGGGCTTATGGTAGGGGATCCGATAGGGGCGGTGGACATCTGGATGGCTGTAGCGCAATTTAATAGCCGCTAAAAACATCAAAATATACATCAATAAATAGAGCTGAGCAGCGATCACGCTCAAGATCCAAAAAGAGCTGCTTGCACTGGGCATAAAAAAGAAGACCAGGGAGGCGATCGTCACAATAACCCCTTGAAAAAGGAGGAGGTGGGCAGGCATCCCATGTTTGTTCAATTTTTGGAAAAAGGGGGGTAAGTCTCCATGTTTGGAGGTGGCGTGCATCGAACGGACTGGACCTATTATCCACGCATTGAGCTCTCCAACTGCCCCTAAAACGATCATCAGCCCTAGAGGAGCGATGAGCCAGCTTAAGTGGAAATGGTCTAAAAAGAGGGTAAAAGCCTCCATTAGGCCTGAAACAAGGCTGATCTTCTCTTTCGGGATCATAAAAGCGATCGCAAGAGCTCCGAGAGAATAGATCACAAGTGCGACCAGTGCTGCAATCAAAATAGAGCGGGGGAATGTTTTTTGCGGGTTTTCCACTTCTCTCGCATGAGCGGCTGAAACTTCAAGTCCCCCAAAGGCGAGAAATAATCCCGTTAAAAAGACGAGATTCTGAATGTTGTCCATCGGAGGGATGAAAGATTGAGGGGTGAACTCAATCGCAAGGGGATTGCCCGATGCGATCCAGATGATTCCGAGAACAATCAATAGGATTCCAGGAATAATGGTTCCACATACAACGCCAATCGCGCTAAATAGACTCGATGTCTTCAGTCCGAAATAGTTAAAAAAGGTAAACCCCCAAAAACCAGCTAAGGTGCAGATCACCAAATAGAGCTTATTTTCTGCCAGTTCAGGATTGATCAAATAGGCTAAGGCGCTTGCCGAAAAGGATAAGATAGCGGGAAACCAGGGGACGCTGTGGATCCACTGCATCCAGATGGCAAAAAAGCCCCAGCCGGGTCCAAAGGCCTCTCTGACCCAAATATATACACCTCCAGTCCTTGTCCATCCAGTGGCCAGCTCTGCTGAGATCAACCCTGCCGGAAACAAAAAGACTAAGGCAACTAGTAGATAGAAGAAGGAGGAGCCAAACCCATATTCAGAAACAATTGGCAAATTCCTTAGAGAGGTCATCACCGATAGATTCAGGAGGGCTAAAAGGGGGAGCGTTAAAAAGCGACGGGATTGTTTTTCCATCCACCTAGGTATATATGCTTTCTCCTTATAGTTCAATTTTAAGTTGCGGATGAGTATATTGTACCGTCAAAACCTTTTAAGGAGGTATTTTATGTCAGCCGAAATTGGAAATATTATTGGTAGCGGAGCTCTCGGAGGAGCCAGCGTCTATTTAGCTAAAAGCCTTCATTTGGTCAGGAATTTGAATCCTTTAGCGAAAACTTTGAGTCCTGCCAATGGATTAGTCTTTGGTGTTGTAGGCCGTCTGATCACAGAAGTTACAAATTCTATTTTTGAAAGAATAAGACATTTTGTGGATTACGGAAATGGAGCTCCGCAGGCGTGCCATCTCTTTTCATTTGCACGGTTCACAGGAACAGTGGCCTTAACAGCTATTGCATGTACCGCTTTAGGGATCCCTATGTCTTTTACAACAGCCCTTGTTTTACAAGTGTCTCAAAGAGCTTTTGCCCATCTGATAGATTTTGTTGAAATTAAACTTGGTACTGGTCGTCCGTTCCCGATTTCTTTTGTGCCGATCATTTCTGAAGATCTAGCTATGTATAGAATTTGTGGATCGTAGACGATTTTCATAATTCTTAGAAAATAATTCACCTTCGTGTATAGAACAGATGAAGGTGAATTATGGGTTTAGAGATCTCTCGGCGAGAAGTTTTAAATAACCTCATCCGGTTTAAAGATAGCTTGCTTGATCGCCGGGATGAGCGGAGTGAGCAGCTACCTAGAGGAAGAAGATCGTATAAGGTTCTTTTAAACTGCAAAACTGGTGATATGCGTTTTGCAAAGAAAATCAGCTCTCTAGAACACCATATCTCAAGATCAAGGAAAGTGGGGAGAGGGGAGACTCCTGGGGACTGGAAAGAGATCCAGATTATTGTCTCTCAAGAAACCCCAGCAGAAGTGGCCCATTTTGAGGTCCTGGATGAAAAAAATCGTTCCCTTAACCCGGCCGATATTGAGCCGCTGGCTTGGAAAATTGCGAGCGAAACCCTCGATATACTGAACCAAAAAGCAGAACAGGTAAAAGGGGAGAATAAAGATCTACTTCCCGAAGAGGTTGTTTTAAAGGATCTCTCCACAATCCACATTTCTGTTAGCAAAGACAGAATCGAAGATCTTCCCGGCTGGATGCAATCTTTGAGCCGGATCGAAGCTGAAAAAATGCTGGAGGGAAAGCCTGTAGGAACCTATCTTTTAAGAGAAGGGGATGAGTTGACTGTTTCGATCTCTTTCCATGTGGCCGAAGAGAATTTACTTCAAATACACCCTTATCTATTAACGGTCGTTGAGCAAGAGGGGAAAGTTTCCGACATCCTCCTTCTGCAGACAGGAAAGGGGTGGACCCTTTATCAAGATGATCCCAATTTGAAAGATCCAATCTTATATAAATATTTCTCTTCCCCTCAAGGGCTATTGCACCAGATTAGCGGGATCGCAAGATTTCCTTTAAACTAATGTTTCCAGCGGACAGTTCGGGCTAGCAAAAAGAGGAGCATCCCCCCACTAAAGACCGCTAAAGTAGCAGGAAGTCCATGACCTGTGATCGAATAGCGGATCGCAAAAGTACCCGTTAAGACTAAAGTCAAAAAAACAGCCGCATAAGAGCCGAACCGTTTTTGGTAAAACATAAGGATGGAGCTACCCAGCAGGAGAACGCCCAGGCTGCAGCCCACGTAAAGAGACATTTTACTTTCAGCTAGATAGAATCCCATGTAGCCTAAACTGATGATAAAAAGGGCATAAATGAGAACTGTCCAACTTGTCGATTTTTTTACCATTTTTTCCTTGAAGTTACGGTGTAGATATACAGTTGACCATATTTAGAACGACTAAATAAAAAGTCCAAAAAAGCGGGAAAAGGAGGATCAGACCAGAAAAGCGTTCCTTTTTCCAAAAAAGGAGCGCAGCTAACAGGGTATTGCACCACAAGAGGAGCAGCGCTACGAGGGCCAAAAGAGATTGGTGAAGGATGAAAAAACTGACGCTCCACATCAATTGAAAAAGGAATTGAGAGAGAAAAAGGGAAAGCTCAAGTTTTAAAACCCGTAAAGAATGGCGTCGCCAAAGGGTCCACATCCCGCAAGCGAGGGCAATAAAATAGAGAGTTCCCAAAAAATTGATTGTCAACCCAGAAAGGAGCTCGAAGCCGAGCGAAAGAGAGAGATAAATCCCTAACCCCACAAGCTGTTCTGGAAGAGTTCTATAGGAAGATTTTTCGATTGAAAAAGGTAAAGAGTCTCTTTGAGATTGGTCTACAGTCATAGTAAAGGTTTATCTGATCTGCTATTTTTTTTCGAAAGATTTTAATCTGCCCCCTTTTTCTCTTAAAGATATTGCAAAGAATGTCTTTCCATACATAAACTGCTTTACATGGACACACAAATCCTGAGGAAATTTAATTTGTCCCAAGCTATTGCTTCCTTGAAAAAAGGGGAGCCGGTGGTATTCCCTACCGAGACGGTATATGGGTTGGGCGCCCCTATATTTAATGAAAGTGCCGTACAACAAATTTTTTCTATTAAAGGGAGACCTTTAGATAACCCTCTCATTGCCCATATAGCCTCCTTAGACGACGCCAAACAACTCTCCGACAGCTTAAATGCAGACTTTTACACATTAGCCGAGCAGTTTTGGCCTGGACCCCTTTCCATTGTAGTTAAAAGACGTTCAACAGTTCCTTCTATTGTTTCGGCCGGACAGCCAACCATTGCGATTCGGATGCCTTCCCATAACATAGCGAGGAGATTGATCGAAGGTGTGGGTCAACCCCTTGTGGCTCCTTCGGCGAATTTATCGGGACGCCCTAGCCCCACTTGCTTAAAGGACGTAT
>CAYWDE010000119.1:0-6221 GCA_964456885.1 uncultured bacterium
TTTGCGTTGCTTGGAGCGGGAGGTGCTGTGGCTGCTGCATCTTCCCTATTTGGGATATCCCCATCTATCGGTGCTGCTGTTGCTATTCTCTCCTGTATCGTTGAAAGAGTGAAAGAAGTAGTTCTTAAACACCCTTTTGTCGCCTCCAATTTCATTCAATATGATGAAAGAAAACGGGATTACTCATCGGGACTTCACATACCGTCTTGGTCTGGGGTGGGCCGATTTACAGTACGTCATTGCGTTCGAGCTGGAATAGAGATAGGGAAGGTGTGTGGGTTAAGCCGACTAGCTTCCATTACATTTCCGCATGCCTGGGTGATTGGCGCCCTCGGGAGTCATGGCGCGAGGCTTGGAATCAGCCTGTATGAATGTGGAGTTCTTGCAAGCTGTAAGGATTCAAGCTCATAGATTTTGCGTATGCCCCCAACGATGACCGAACCGGCTCATCCAGTGTGTCGTAGGCCTTCTTTCGGAAGGGGCGCGGAGGGCTTTCCTCCGCTGACTTTGAAGAAATTCAGGATGACCTATTTCAGCCTCTATGCCTAGGCGTAACGGGAGGCGTATTTGTCGATCAGTTTTCTAATCATTGTTTGATAATTTGTATGATATTTTTCAGCTTCATTTTTGAAAAATTCAATACTTGATTTGGTTAATGAGATAGTGATTTTCGCGGTCTCTTCTTTTAAAACTAAGTCTTTAGGTTGAGGTAAAAAATCATCAACTATTTTAATTTTTCCAATTGACTTATCTGTATACTTAACTTTGCGCTTTTTCATAGATTTTTCTCCCTTGTCTCCAATAGCCTGCGCCAAAAATACGAATGGTTTGATCTCTATAGGTGAATCGTACAGTCACAACCGCCCCATCAACCTTGCCAAAACAGTAGTAGCGGATTTCAGTTCTCGAATGTTCAAGATCCTTGGCAATAATACGATTCGGATCTAGAAAAGCTCTTTGAGCATCAAAAAATGAAATACGGTGTTTCGTTATATTTGTCTCATTTTTCCTTGAATCCCACTCAAATACTGTTTTGCTCACAACTCCAAATGCTACCAAATACCCATATATTTTTCCATATAGTTATCCATACGCTATACACAAATGGAGGATTTAGTGAACTTGCGGAAAAATCGTGAGGAACTTATTTAAAGGGTAGGATCTATATAGCATCTTCTGAAAGAAACAACTTTCTGCTAGAGGAAAAAGCGACTCAGTTGACTTGGCAGACTTTTGTATATTGTGTGTCTGCCATTGGGATACCCCAAGATGAACTCTTCTGTGGGTAGGCATCGATCAGGGTTGTGGTTTGATTTTTGATGGCTTGAAGTATTGGGTCTTGGGCCATGATTTGCTGTAGGGCTTCTTCCCCATCCAGAGTCATTGGATCTAAGCTGGGATTTTCTTTGCGAATATCGAGTTCCCGTTCTTCACGATCTAGTTGGAGCTGATCATATTCGTATTCTGGAGAGCCAGGCTGAAGAGCTTTTATTTGAGCTTCTAATTTATTGACTTCATCTTGGAGCCCTTGGTTGGTAACTAATCTTGCGCACAAATAAACCGTTTCTGCGATAATATCCTACATTTTTATTACACTTTTAATTCAATTTTAAAATAAAATTAATAGTTTGTCAAATTACATATATTTAATTAATTAACTAAATAATGTATGGCTAAACTGTTAAATAACCAACTGAAAGAACGGCTCCAATTATCCCAATAACAGTGTTTCTTAACAAAATTAGCCCGTTCTCTTTTCTATCGCTCAAAATTTCACAGGCTGATATCTTTCCCCTTTTTTTTAAGAGGTTCTATGGCATCTGTATCAACGATACCGGTTTGTATTTCGGTTCTATACGAAGAGCTTTACTGTGAAATCGGTGGCCCTTTTCACCCAAGACTCGCTGAACACTATAATCAATATCCGGAGTTAAAGCTTCCTGAGAGTGGAGACCGTCTCAAAAATTGGATGAAAAGACAATTACGTAATCAAACTCAAACAGGTCAGCTTGATATTGATTTTGCGGCAGCAATCCAAACATGGGCTACAGAAAAAATTAAAGAGTTGAATGACCACAAGGCACGTTATTTAGAGCTGTTCCAGTTTGCAGACGATAGAAATATGAGTGGGGATAAAAAGCACCTTTGGTTAAATGAAACCCTTGTTCATATGGACAGTGGCGGGTGGGCTCAACCGCCTGTTTTTAAAGAAGATCAAGACAATAAAGACTTTGTTCTTGTGGATGATGGGGGAGATACACAGTCAACGATTTTACAAGAGTGGAAACAACAACCGACGCTTATTCTTGAAATGCTTCCTCAAGTTAAAGCGGCTTTCGATTATCTGAAAAACAGACAAAATCCCTGATTTTTAGGAGGCTGAAGATGTTCTTTATCAAGTTAATGAAAGGGGAATTTTGGCTAGGTATTTTTTTTGCTATATTTTCTTGTGTGACGTCTTTTCAATTGCGAGCGGAGGAAGGAAAGCAGATGGGGCTTATTAACATCAAATCGGTCATCCCAGATATCGAGATAGACCTTAAGTACGCGATGCCGGATAAGGTTACCGGAGAAATTTTCTACCAATTTCAAGACTGTTTTCTTCTTAGAGAGGTGGCGCTGAGGCTAGCTGAGGTGCAAGCGGAATTAAAAGCAAAGGGGCTAGGATTGAAGATTTGGGATGGGTTTCGCCCTTTGGCCGTGCAATGGAGATTCTGGGAATTGCTTCCTGATGAGCGGTATGTGAGCGACCCAAGAAAAGGGGGGAGACACACACGGGGTACGGCGGTTGATTTAACTTTGATCACAAAAGAGGGTCAAGAATTAACCATGCCCACCGATTTTGATGATTTGAGTGAAAAAGCTCACAGAGAATACCAAGGAGCCTCAGAAGAGGCTATCCGCAATCGTCAACTATTACAAGAGGTAATGGAAAGGTACGGATTTGTAGGAATGCCTACTGAATGGTGGCATTTTGATTTTCATGGATGGGAAGATTATCCACCTATTGATTGGACACCAGCAAAATCATAACAATCAAAACCTTCAGTCAAGTTTTACACTTCAGATAGGAAATTGGGAGGTAAAACTCGAGAAGGCTCTTTAATCCATAACTGCAGAAGTTTTCTTTTGTTTGATAAAGAGGGGGCTTCCCCAGCAGGGGAGGGCTTTACGTCGACGACCTGAAAATCGTCCTCTATTTGAGATACTTCGACTGAGATCTCTTCCTCAACGGAAGGAGCTTGCTTTTGTATGTCTCTTTTGAATTTTTGCTGCATCTCTTCTAGATATTCTGGTACATGCTCGAAGTGAATCCATTTAATTCTCTCTTGAGCTATTTTTCGAATTGTGGCGTGCAATGCCTGAGTAATTAAGTCCTTTGTCGCTTTAGGGTCCTTTATATATGTGGGTAATTCTTGGGGATTTTTCTTGAGGATATGAAAAGCCCAGATATAAACTTCCAAAAGATGTTTTTCATCTTGTTCGCTATTACCACAGAGTGGAGTAGCGTCTAAGGCGGGCTGTAAAATTTGTTGTCTTAAAGTTTCTTGCCATGCAGGTGTTTGGGACTGTGATACGGGTGCTGCCATATTTAACTCCTTAAAGAGAGGTGGTATTTTATTGAATTTCAGTTTATTTTGCGAAAAATAATTAAGAAATCTTATAGGCGGATTAAGAGTTTTGGCTGTTCTTTTAATTTTTTCCGATGAGAAAATGCAATATGTTTTTAAGACGAGAAGTGTAGGACGAAGCGTTAGCTAGTCAATGAATACGGTAGCGCCCCGATGATGACCGGTTCGAAACCTTAAAAGCTAGGGTCCCATTTCTGACAAGTCAGTTGCTAACCGCGGGTTTTAACGAGTTTTTTTCCCATTCTTGCAAAGCCCGTAACTCAGTTTGGTGGTTTGCCCAGAGAGAATTTAGTGACGAAAAAATCCTGTTCGTACCGTCAACAGCAGCGCCAAACCCAATGGTTCCAAAGACCACATTTCCCACCGTAATGCAAAAGACCCCAGCTACGACTTCTCCGACCCCCCACATAAATTCACGAAATAACCTAGCCTGTTCTGGGCTATTCCCCCACTCCGATTCGTAGGCTGTGCCAAGGGGTTTGCTGATGGAATACGGTGTGTATTCGCCTCTAATGCGGTCATTCCCTGTTGGGCTTTTGTTGTGTAGATTTAGCGAAGTTGCGTACATCCGATACCAAGCGAACAGCCTTTCGATCGCAATTATTTTAAGGGGATTTTCACCCGCATTTTTAGCTTTCTCTCTAGCTACATCAAACTGATAGAAAGCGACCGTAGATTTTCCGTAGGACTGTGTTAGAAAAGCTTCAAACATGCCAGACGCATAGTCAGCTCGTATATTCTCTGCTACTGTTGAGCAACCTGCGTATCCAGATCCTAAAAACAAAATCGCAAGCAATACGAAAATCTTTTTCATGCTAATCCCAAAAATCTCATAATCACAATCATTAATGCCGAAACATACAGAAAAACAGCTGTTGCGAATGCGGTAATAGCGTGTGACAACGTCATTATATGGCCTGTCTTTTTCCAATGTTCCCACAGTTTTATTCCCCTTGGGATGCACACGTAAGGTGCGAATAGAAAGCAAAAGAAAAACACTGCGCTTTTTAAAATAGATATGGTTTGTAAGTCCATAAGTAGAACTCCTTGAAGGGGTCAGATTGTAATAGGTAAATATTTATTGCCCAAGGTTTTTCTCAAATCATTAAGTTTTCTAATAATGAAGAAGCTACCTGTGTGGCTTCTTCCTTCCCTGAATCAAAGCGCTTTGTTATACATCCGCTTATGAAAAAGTATTTAATCTCGACCCTTTCTGGAGAAAAATACCCTTTCGAAAGGTTAGAAGAATTTGCTGAGAATGGGGAATCTTTAGAGGTGAAGATCGAGGGGCTGGGTCGAGCTTCTCCTAAAAATGGGTCAACGATCTGGGAGCGGTTTAGAGATTTTTTGCCTTTCAAGAGTTTTAACCCTTCTTTTTCACTGGGAGAAGGATCTACGCCGCTGCTTGAATCTAAGAAGTTAGCCGAATATGTGGGGTTAAAATCTCTCCTTTTAAAAAATGAGACTCTGAATCCGACCTGGAGCTTTAAAGATCGGGGCTCTCTTCCCTGCATTTTAATGGCCAAGGAGTGTGGGGAGCGTTTTGTTGCGACGATCTCGACCGGGAACATGGGCGCTTCATTAGCAGCTTATGGGGCCAGATCTGGGATACAACCCCTTATTTTCATCCCCACCTATTGTCCTGAAGAAAAAGTTCGAGCGATGTCGATCCACGGAGCGACAATTTTTAAAGTAGATGGACCCGATTTCGGAGAGGTGAAACGGAAAGTTTTGAGCCTAGCTGGCGAGTATAAGTTGCGGATTGTCTCAGGGAATGGTCCGATTCGGGTAGAGGGATATAAATTCTGTGCTTTTGAGTTATTTGAGCAACTGAATGGAGAAGTTCCAGACTTTATCGCTGTGCCCACTTCCGCTTGCGGCCACATCCGAGGGATGTTTAAAGGTTTTTCTGAATTGCTTGAGGCGGGACTTGTGAACAAGCTCCCCCGCATGATCATCGTTCAAGCTGCAAATAATAGTCCGCTTGTCACAGCTTTTAAACAAAAGAGACATAAACCGGTACCGATCAAAAAGGTCGAAACAATTGCTACAGCGATCACCAGTGGCAACCCGATGGGAGGAGATGAGATTCTTCAAAAAGCATATAAGCACCACTGGTTAGCTGAAGAAGTGACAGAGGAAGAAATACTCATTGGGCAGAGGCTTTTAGGAGAAGCGGGGTTCTTCGTAGAACCTTCAGCTGCAACACCCCTTCTTGCAGTCCAAAAATTATGCAGAGCGGGTCAGATCAAACAGGACGAGTCGGTGGTCCTTATGCTGACCGGATCTGGATTGAAAGATTCTGAGGTCTTCCGACACCACCCGATAGATTTCATCTCCTCCAGCATTTCTAAGATTGAGGCCGATCTTTCAAAAGTTCTAGCGAAATAGATTTCTTTACCCTTTTTTGAAAGAAATCTATCCCTTTTTTGGAAAGATAGAAGTATTTCTTGAATTAAATAATTGACGAATGACTTTACCCCAATGAAGATCCTTTATTTGATCTTCGGTATAACAGCCCTGAGTGTAGTCAGAAATGACCATTCTCCAGACATTTATCGCATCTGTGGCTGTCGGGATTTGGCGTAC
>CAYWDE010000120.1:0-6202 GCA_964456885.1 uncultured bacterium
AAGGGAGAAAGTGGGATTTAGCGGGTTTGTCTCGATCGGCTCGATGGTCGATGTGAATTGGGGCGATCTGATCGACTATTTTGGGAACGATCCTGCAACCCAAAGCATTTTAATCTACATGGAGAGCATTGGAGATCCACAAGCATTTTTATCGGCGGCAAGAGAGGTCTCTTTAACGAAACCGATCATTTTGATTAAAGCGGGCAGATCTGCCGAATCGGCGAAGGCGGCAGCTTCTCATACAGGCTCTCTGGCTGGAAGCGATGAAGCTTTTACAGCAGCTCTCAGGAGAGTCGGCGTTTTGCGAGTCGACACAATCGGAGATCTGTTTAGCATGACCGATGTACTAGCAAAGCAGCCCCGCCCGAGAGGGCCCCGCCTCTTAATTGTCACGAATGCGGGCGGCCCTGGGGTGATCGCAACGGATGCTCTCATAGCCAATGGAGGAGAGCTTGCAGAGCTCTCGTTAGAGACAATGGAGGCCTTAAACGCCCTTCTTCCAGCCCCTTGGAGCCGGAACAATCCGGTCGATATTTTGGGAGATGCAAATGCGGAAGTTTATGCGAAGACAATAGAGATTGTTGCGAAAGATCCGGGAAGTGATGGGATTTTAGTGATCCTCACTCCGCAAGATATGACCGATTCTACAGGGACCGCCGAAAAATTAAAGCCCTTTGCCCATACAAATAAACCGATTTTAGCTAGCTGGATGGGGGCAGATAGCGTTAAAGAAGGGGCCAAGATCCTCACTGAAGCGGGGATCCCCACTTTTGAGTTCCCCGATATGGCCTGCAAAACCTTTGCTTCGATGTGGAAATATACTTACAACCTGAAAGGGATCTATGAGGTCCCATTAGTAGTTCAGACGAATGAGATGGCCTGTCTTGTGAAACACAAGGCTCTTGAGGAGATTTTCAAAACAGCCCGTTCTGAAAACAGGACTATTCTCGATGAAGTGGAATCTAAAGCAGTATTGGAGGCGTACGATATCCCTTGCGTCCCAACCCGTTTTGCAAGCAGTGCCGAAGAGGCGGCCCTTCTTGCTAAAGAGATGGGGTTCCCGGTTGTTTTAAAACTCTATTCTAAAACCATCACACATAAATCGGATGTGGGGGGAGTGAAATTAAATCTCCAAAGCCTAGAATCGGTTAAGAGGGCCTATGATGAGATCTATGTTTCGGTAAAAAAATTGGCAGGTGCATCCCATTTTCAAGGGGTCACTGTCCAGCCGATGATCAAGCTTGATGGGTATGAGCTCATTTTAGGCAGCACGGTTGATTTCGGGTCTGGAGGGCAGATGGTGGAAGTTTATAAAGATCGCTCGTTGGCTCTACCGCCTCTCACAACGACATTGGCCCGCCGGATGATGGAGCAGACAAAGATCTATGAGGCGCTTCATGGAGTGCGGGGGAAAAAGGGGATCGATTTTTCTAAACTCGAACAGATCCTTGTTCAATTCAGCAATTTAGTTGTCGGTCAGCCCTGGATTAAAGAGTGCGACATCAACCCGCTCCTCGTCTCTTCGGAAAAGATGATCGCATTGGATGCTCGAGTGATCCTTCACGATCCTAAAATGGGCAAAGAAAATTTGCCAAGACCTGCAATCCGCCCTTATCCGATACAATATATAGAAACATGGCAACTCAAAGATAATACCCCTGTAACGATTCGCCCCATCCGCCCTGAAGATGAGCCTGCTATTGTTCAGTTTCATAAAGACCTTTCTCAAGAAACAATTCGTCAACGGTATCTAAAAGCGGTCAATTATGAAGAACGGATTGCCCACAACAGACTCTTAAAGATCTGTTTTAACGACTATGATCGGGAAATCGCTCTTGTTTTAGAAACAGGTCGAGAAATCCTCGGCGTGATTCGCCTCTCAAAAATCCCCGGTTCATTAGATGCAACGTTTGCTCTGATGGTTAAAGATCGATGGCAGAATAAAGGAATTGGCTCAAAGTTGATCAAAACGATTCTACGGATCGCCAAAGAGGAAAAAATCGGGCGGATCACTGCCCAAATGCTCGACGAAAATTTTCAGATGCAAAAGCTCTGTAAACACTTCGGATTTAACCTAACGCAAAAAGGGGATTACCTCTTTGCAGAAAAAAACCTCGTAGAGCCCATTTTTTAGAAGAATTTCCTAGAGGCACGATAGGCGACACTCCCTATTCCTAAAGACATGACTAGAGGAATGGCTTGAAACACAAAGCCGGCCACCGCTCCTGAAGGGGTCCGTTTCACAAAAGCTGCAAAAGCACCCACAATTGCAAAAACTGCATCTTGATTCGTGATTAAACGATCATCCAGATTTAAAATAAGATTAGGTTCTATTGAGTAGTGTAAAGCGAAACCTGCAGCGGTCCCTAGAAAGAGATAAAGGGGGGATAAAATGAGAAGGGCCAATGTTGAAACGGTGAATGCTATTTTAGCAAAGTTTCGATCAATCCAAGGATTTTCTTCGTCTTCTTTTGGCTCTGCGTTAGCGGCGGCCCACATATTAGAGAGTACAGGGATTTGTCGAGAGAGAGATCCTAAAAAAGTTTGAGTCATTTAACACCTTCTTATTTAAAGGAGGAGAAAATATAACAACAGTATGAAAAAATATCTATATTTATTACACTCGCAGTTTTGTTGTGAGGTCTGAGTGAAAAGCGCGCTTTCTTTAGGGATTGCTATCTTAATTGGGCTTATTTTTTGGTGTCTGCCGGAGCCGGAAGGGGTTCATGAAAACGGGTGGAATTTATTTGCGATCTTTGTAACTACTATGATCGCCGTAGTTTTACGCCCTATGCCGACTGGGGTAATCGCTTTTTTATCACTCACTTTTGCAGTTGCTACAAATGTCCTCACATTGCGTGAAGCCTTTAGCGGTTTTAGCAATGAAATTGTTTGGCTCATAGTCCTCGCATTTTTTATTGCGCGGGGATTTATCTCAACGGGGCTAGGGCAGAGATTGGCCTACAAAGTGATGAGCGTTTTAGGAAAAAATAGTTTGGGTCTTGGGTATGGGATTGTGGCAACCGACCTGATCTTGGCTCCAGCTATCCCTAGCGTAACAGCTAGAATGGGTGGGATTGTATATCCGATGGTCAAATCCCTCGCAGATATTTTCACAGGCTCCTCGCACGATCCAAAAATGGGGGGATTTCTCACCTTGTCCGCCTTTCAAGGGTCGGCGATCACAAGCGCGATGTTTCTCACAGCGATGGCTGGAAACCCGTTAATTTCAGAATTAGCTAAATGTCAGGGCATTGAGATCACTTGGACCAGCTGGGCCGTTGCCGCTTTAGTACCAGGTCTACTTAGCTTAGCGGTTCTCCCCTATATCCTCTTCCGTCTGATCTCTCCAACGATTCGGCAAACTCCCCACGCAAAACAGATGGCTTCTGAAAAACTGAAACAGATGGGACCTATGAAAAGGGGAGAGTGGATTATGATTGCCACCTTTGTCCTTTTGATCGTTCTCTGGATTATCGGCCCCTACATCCAACTATCGGCAACTGTGGCTGCGATGATCGGCCTTGCCATTTTGCTCCTCAATGGGATTCTGAGCTGGAAAGATGTGATCGAAGAGAGCAGCGCTTGGGATACTTTTATCTGGTTTTCTGTTCTTGTAACCCTTTCCGGATTCTTGAATAAAATGGGTCTTACAACCTGGTTTAGTCAGGCTGTTGTCTCCAATGTTTCAGGATTTGACTGGACGATTGGATTTTTCCTGATCGCCATCATCTATTTTTATAGCCATTACTTCTTTGCCAGCAGCGTTGCCCATATTGGAGCGATGTACGCCCCACTCCTTATCGTATCGATTGCTCTAGGAACTCCCCCTGAATTAGCGGTTTTAACTCTCGCTTTTTTCAGCAACCTCTATGCAGGATTGACCCAATATGGATCGGGCGCAGCTCCGATCCTATTTGCAACCGGGTATGTCTCTGTTTCCACTTGGTGGAGAATCGGCTTTATTATCAGCTTAGTCAACATCGCGATTTGGCTTATCGTCGGAGGCCTTTGGTGGAAAATACTGGGACTTTGGTAACAAAAAGAGCTTGCGAGAATCCCTATTCCTTCCCATAGTCCGAATTAAACCCTCTTAAGGGGTTAAAGGGGAGATTCTAAATGAAAAAGTTCTTAAGCTTATTGATTTTTGCAACAGCTGTCACCTCTCTTTCAGCTATGGTGCGAGCTAGAGTCGAAGTGGCCCCAGGACCTGCGCCCGTCTACTATGAAGAGGGTCCCTATTACTACAATGAATGGTATGGTCCCGGCGTCTATTATGGGATTTACTTTACCGACTATCCCACCTATTACTCTTGGCAAAGACAGCATTACTATAGTGGACCTTATTACTGGCGCTATAATCATCACGATTACGAATGGAATCGGAGATATCAAAGAAGACACAACTAAAAAAAGAGAGAGGGGAGTATACTCAATTCTTGGTTGAGGTGTTTATGTTCCGAGAATTCATCCCCAAGTCGTATCTTTATCTCCGGACTGGCTATAAACTAAGCACTTTCAGAAAGGATCTCCTTGCAGGGATGACTGTGGGGATTATCGCCTTGCCACTCGCTATGGCTTTCGCTATTTCTTCCGGGGTGACTCCTGAAAAGGGGATTTTTACCGCTATTATCGCCGGATTCCTTATCTCCGCACTTGGAGGGAGCCGCGCTCAAATCGGCGGACCTACTGGAGCTTTCGTCGTCATTATTTATGATATCATGCAGAGGACGGGGTACGAGGGTCTTGCGATATCGACAATCCTGGCAGCCCTTTTTCTCATTCTTTTAGGGATTTTTAGACTTGGTTCCTATATTAAATATGTCCCTCACCCTCTTATCACCGGATTTACAACGGGGATTGCGGTGATTATTTTCTCTTCCCAAATTAAGGATTTTTTAGGTCTTAATATGGGGGTACCGCCAGCCGATTTTATTGATAAATGGGTAGCTTACGGAGAGTCTTTTTCTTCTCTCCATTTCCCCACATTTTTTTTAGGAGGGGGGACCTTGCTCCTCATCCTCTCTATCCGAAAATTCATTCCGAAACTCCCTTGGGGGATCGGTGCTATTGTCATGGCCACCCTAGTTGCTTATTTTTTTGATCTCCCTGTAGAAACAATTCAATCAAAGTTTGGGCAGATCCCCAGTCAGCTCCCGATCCCGTCGCTCCCATCATTCCATATCCCCGATGGAAAATTTTCAGAAATTTTCAGGGATGGGATCACCATCGCTTTTTTAGCTGGAATTGAGTCCCTTTTATCGGCGGTAATTGCAGACGGGATGATGGGGAGCCGACATAAATCGAACTGCGAACTGATGGGGCAGGGGATTGCCAATTTCGCCTCGATCCTTTTTGGAGGGATCCCCGCAACGGGAGCGATCGCCCGGACCGCCGCGAACATCAAAAGCGGTGCCCAAACCCCGATGGCGGGGATGCTCCATTCAATTACCCTCTTTCTGATCATCCTCTTCTTTGCTCCTATCGTTAGTCAGATCCCCTTAACAGCCCTAGCCGCCGTTCTGATTATGGTTTCATGGAATATGTCGGAGATCGGCCATTTTCTCCGCCTCTTTACCGCTCCGATTGGCGATGTGGCGATCCTTCTGACCGCTTTTCTTCTCACCGTCTTTGTCGATATCACCGTTGCGATTAGTTTGGGGATGATCCTCGCGAGCTTTCTCTTTATGAAACGGATGAGCGACTCTTCAAAAACCACCTCTCTCACAGACCTTTTTAAAGAGCCTTTATCGGAATTCCCTGAAAGGTATGATCCCGATGCAATCGTCAGGAAAAAAGTGCCCCCAGGAGTTGAGGTATATGAGGTGGAAGGCCCCTTCTTCTTTGGAGCGGCCGATATGCTTAAGGACATCTTAAACAATCTAGAAAAGCCCCCCAAAGTTTTCATTCTCCGAATGAGGCGTGTCCCTCTGATCGACGCTTCAGGGATGCATGCACTGAAAGAGTTCTACTCCAAATGTAAAAAGAGTGGGACAACTCTAGTTCTTTCAGGGGTGAAGGGGCAAACAGAAAAAGAGCTGGAAAAATTTGGTCTCATCCATTTAATTGGAAAGACCAATCTCTTTCAGAATATCGATGGGGCCCTTTCCAGAGCGGAAGACTTAATAGGTTAGGAAGCGTCTCAAAAGTTTTTCCTATTCCGGCTTTGTGAAGACTCAAAAATCGACTATCGTAATAGGCC
>CAYWDE010000121.1:0-6199 GCA_964456885.1 uncultured bacterium
GGGGTACGAAATTCGAGAGTATCTACTCGAAAAATGGGGCCGCAGGTGTGCCTATTGCGATATTCAACATGTTCCCCTGCAGATTGATCATATGGTCCCCAAAAGCCGTGGTGGATCTAATCGGATCGGCAATCTAATATTGGCTTGCGCTTCCTGTAATCAGAAAAAAGGGAATCTTCTCCTCGAAATATTTAGCCCTAGCCGAGCTAAAAAACTATCCTCTACGCCCCCTTTACAAGCAACAGCCGTGGTGAATGCCACGCGCAATGCCCTCTGGGAACAATTGACAAATCTCTCACTGCCTTGTGAAGCTGGCACGGGAGGACAAACAAAATACAATCGCAACTGTTTAAAAGTTCCCAAAACCCACGCTTTAGACGCTGCCTGCACGGGAATAGTTTCTCAACTACAAAACTGGCAAATTCCCACTCAACAAATCCGCTGCACAGGAAGAGGATCTTATCAAAGAACTCGTTCAGATCGTTTTGGATTCCCTCGAGGATTTCTCCTGCGACAAAAAAAGGTTTGCGGATTTCAAACTGGCGACCAAGTCGCAAGTTCCGTTTCTTCTGGCAAAAAGAAAGGAAGCCACACAGGTAGAGTCGCCGTTCGCGCCTCCGGCTTTTTTAACATACAAACAGCAAACGGTGTAGTTCAGGGAATCAGCAGCAAGCACTGCCGCCTTGTACAACACGCAGATGGCTATCACTACTTATGTAGCTTGTCTGTTCATTTAAACCCACAAATAGAGGAACAGCGCTTCCTCCCGGCCTAAAGGACCAGGTTTCCGCGCTGTCAATTGGATGAAGCCTCCCAAATCTTTCCTAGATCTTAGAGAACTTTCGACAGAAATCCACGAATTTAATTCGATCCTTTGTCTCCTCCATTGGGACCAAGAGACCTATATGCCCGCAGGAGGGATCACCTCTCGCAGCCAGCAGATCTCCCAATTATCAGCCTTGATTCATGAGAAAAAGACGAGTCGGAGATTCAAAGAGAATCTAGAAAAACTGATCAGTTTATCTACAGCGAAACCAAAAGGAAAAGGGCTCTCCAGATCCCAGCAAGTGATGGTGAGAGAGTGGCGAAAAGATTTTCTCCGGATGGACAAGCTCCCCGCCTCCTTTGTGAAAAATTTTTCTCAAGTCACTTCTGAAGCGAGCCAAATTTGGGCCTCAGCAAAAAAAGACAATAATTTTAAAGTCTTTGCCCCCTTCTTGAAAAAAATTATCGATCTCTGCCGAGAAAAAGCCTCTATTTTTGGATTTGAAGACCATCCATATGACGCTTTATTAGAAACGTACGAACCGTGCATGACGACCCGAAAAGTGGGGACTATTTTTGAAGGGCTGCAAAAAGAGCTCACCTCTTTGCTAAAAAAAATCGGAGCCTCCCCCCAAATAGACAGCCGCTTTTTAAATAAAAAAATCGATCTGGAAAAACAGATGGAGGTTGCCCACCTCACCCTTTCGAAGTTGCCAGTCGATATGGCTTATACTCGGCTCGATATCTCGAACCACCCCTTTTCGATGGCGCTCCACCCCCATGATAGCCGCATCACTACCCGTATCATCCCCAACCATTTCATGAGCAATGTCTTCTCGGTGCTTCATGAAACGGGGCACTCTCTTTATGAAATGGGGCTCCCCCTAGACACGTGGGGCACCCCCCTTTCAGAGCCCGCCTCTTTGAGCGTACATGAGAGCCAATCCCGTTGGTGGGAAGCGATCATCGGTAGAAGTCTCCCTTTCTGCAAATATTTTTACCCCCTCCTGCAAAAGACGCTCCCCTCTACTTTTAAAGGGATTTCTCTCGACCGTTTTTACCGGGGGATCAACAAAGTCTCCCCCACCCTCATCCGGGTAGAGGCGGACGAGGTGACCTATTGTCTCCATGTGATTTTACGCTTTGAGATTGAAAAAGAACTCATTTCTGGAAAACTCAGTGTCCACGATCTTCCTGAGGCATGGAACGCGAAGATGAAACAGTATCTAGGAATCGTCCCTCCAAATGACTCTCAAGGGTGTCTACAGGATATCCACTGGTCGCTTGGCGATTTTGGCTACTTCCCCACCTACGCTTTAGGAAATATCCTCTCTGCCCAGTTCTTCAATGCATTTGCGAAAGCTCATCCCGACTGGGAGAAAAGGGTAAGTTCTGGAGATCTCCACTTCATCCGCGACTGGTTAAAAATCAATATTCACCGTTGGGGTCGAACCTACGACTCCGAAGAACTAGTGAAGAAAGTAACAGGGAAGCCATTGAATGAATCGGCTTACTGCACCTATTTGAAGAAAAAATACGCTGAAATTTATAAATTTTGATGAGATAGACGGAAAAGGCGCCGCTTCTCAGCCGCCTTAAATCTTTGTATCTGCTCAGGCGTCTCAGGAATCACCGGTATGATTTCTGTCGGCTTCAATTCATCATCGATGGCGACAAAAGTGAAATAGGCAGAGAGGATATCTTTTTGTTCTAAGGTGCGGAAATCTTCTGCAATCACCTTAACCCCAATCTCCATCGAAGTGTTCCACGCTTTATTGACAGCCGCCTTACAAACGAGAATATCGCCGTGGCGCGCCGGATTGAGAAAGCGGACCGAATCGATCCCTAAGGTGACGCAAACCTTTCCACTATGCCGTTTTGCAACAATCGCAGCTAAATTATCGACCACTTGCATCAGCTTCCCTCCAAACAGAGTCCCATGAGGATTTAAATCGTTGGGAAATACTTCAACAACTTGGTCGATGATAGCGGAGGCAGAGACAGGTTTTCCTTCCATAATCCCCTCATACCAAGAAAGGAATTATTAGACAACCTAAGGGACCGTCTAAAAATAAATTGAACCGTTTGGACTCGTCAAAGCCCATAGAATCGAATATCGGAAACGGGCTAGTATAGCTCTATACAAACCCGTTTCCGATAGCCGATTCTATGGAGCTTTCACGCTAGCCAAACGGTTCAATTTACTTTTAGACGGTCCCTAAGTAGTTTTTATATTAACTAAATAAAAAAGCCCTTCAAGATTGAAGGGCTCATGAAAATAAGGAGGGAAAAATCGTTTAACGTTTGGAGAACTGGAAGCGTTTACGGGCACCTTTGCGGCCGTATTTTTTACGCTCTTTTTTACGAGGATCGCGAGTTAAATAGCCGAGTTGTTTCAGATCTCCACGAATCGCTTCGTCTTCCTGAACAAGGGCGCGGCTAATGCCAAGGCGGGTCGCTACAGCTTGAGCTTCAAGACCGCCCCCTTTAACGCGGATGATCATGTCCACTTTCTCTGGATTTGAAAATTTTTGAATCGGAGCCAAGATGAGGTCGCGCTGAAGAGGGAGAGGGAAATACTCATCCAATTTGCGTCCATTTACATCAATGTTACCTGATCCCCTTCTTAAACGTACTGAGGAAACTGCGGTTTTTCTGCGGCCAATTCCAATTGTCTCTTCTTGCTGCTTTGCCATTGTATTCCTTTAAATGTTAACAGGGATAGGTTGTTGTGCTTCCATATCGTGGGTTGTGCCTTTGAAAATGCGGAGCTTTTTCACTTGCTGTCCGCCAAGACGGGTCTTTGGCATCATCCCTTTGATCGCGTGCATCAAGACATATTCAGGCTTGCGGGCAATCATTGTGTCGTAAGGAGTTTCTCTTAAGCCACCGATAAAACCTGTGTAGCTTTTGTAAATTTTTCGGGCTTTTTTCATCCCAGTCACTGCGATTTTCTCAGCATTGATGATGACGACGCCATCGCCGCAGTCCACATAAGGAGTGAAGTCGGGACGGTGTTTACCGCGGAGGATTTTCGCCACTTCAGCCGCAAAACGGCCGAGGGTCTTTCCTGTTGCGTCGAAGAGATACCATTTACGGGTATCGATAGACTCTTTTTTAGTGAGCAGTGGGGTTTTTTGCTTATGGTTCATTTGATCCGCAATCCTAAATACAAATTTATAGCGATATCATACCTTTGCTCTGGATTTTTTGCAAAGACGATTTTTTCTTTGGAAAAGTAGACCCTCCTCAGTTAATATTAATCGCTTATGGAGCCAAAAACTTATTTTATTCGGACTTACGGATGCCAGATGAATGAACTCGATACCGAGATCATGGCTGGGCAACTGCAAAAAAGAGGGCTAACTCCCGTTCAAGACGAGGAGATGGCAGACGTTCTTATCTTTAATACCTGCTCAATCAGAGACCTGGCGGAGAGAAAAGTGATGGGGAAACTCGGCCGGATGGGTCGGGGCCAAAAACGGAACACTATTATAGGCGTGACCGGCTGTATGGCGATGGCTAAAAAAGACTCCCTATTCCGGAAATTCCCCCATCTCGACTTCGTGGTTGGGACCAATAATATCACCGACTTAGGGACCGTCCTCGATGAAGTCCTCTACACCAAACGGCAGATCTTTAAGACAGACGACCGATTTGAAGAAAATTTAGATTATCTAGTGGCCAAACGGGACAATAAAATAAAAGCTTTCGTTTCGATCATCCGGGGCTGCGACAAATTTTGCACCTATTGCGTCGTCCCCTATACCCGAGGGCAAGAGGTCTCCCGCCCTCCCGAAAGCATTGTCGAAGAGTGTAAAAAACTCGTTGATGCCGGTTATAAAGAGATCACACTCCTGGGTCAAAACGTCAACAGCTATGGGAAAGATAAGGCTGAATGGAACTGCCTCTTCCATGACCTCCTTTACCAATTAGATAAAATTCCAGGGATGGAGAGGATCCGATTCATGACCTCCCACCCGATCGATATCACAAAAGAGCTGATGGAGGCGATCCGAGATCTCCCCTCCCTTTGCGAATTTGTCCACTTCCCTATCCAGGCGGGCTCTAGCCGCATCCTGAAAAAAATGCATAGGATCTACACTAAAGAACAATATTTAGAGAAGGTGGACCTCCTCCGGAAAATTGTCCCAAACGTCTCTCTCGGAACCGATATCATCGTCGGCTTCCCGACAGAAACGGAAGAGGAGTTCCAAGAGACCTACGACGTCCTTAAACAGATCCGCTACTCCCTCGCCTTTATCTTCGCCTACAGCCCCCGGAAAGGGACCCCCGCGATGCGCTGGAAAGACGATATCCCGGAAGCGGTCAAGCTCGAACGGCTCCAGCGATTGATGGAACTACAGGCCGAAGTGAGCAATGAAGAGCGAGCTCAAATGCTCGGGAATACTTACGAAGTTCTCGTGGAACGGTTCAATAAAGATGGGAAAATGCTTAAAGGGCGTACCCGCTGCTGGAAAAAGGTGATCTTTGAGGGGACCGAAAGTCTCATCGGAACACTCCAGCAGATCAAAGTCCATAGCTACAGCCACGAGACGCTGATCGGCGATCTGGTTAAACAACCCGAACAACGACTTAAAGTAATATAAAATCTATTTTAGTATCTATAAATAATAGAAATAATTAAAATATTTCTATTATTTATGGATTCTCTATTACTATCTAGAATTACTAAAGATTTTTTAGAGCTCGACCCGGAATTAGTTCCTGGCAGAGAGCGTTACCGGCTGGGCTGGGGCGGATCTGTATTAGCCCCTCATTCCAAAGCGGTTCCACAAACACGGAAAGAGGCTATTAAAAATCTCCTTTCCCTCCGTGAACGGTTCGCCAAGCTCTTCACCCATTCAGAAGGGGGCCCTATCCCTTTATCCCCTTCTCCTAAACTCACACCCCCGCAAGTACCCCCCACTGCCACTTTTCGCCCCCCCTGGTATTTTTCTCGGGGAGCTCTAGAGATCAATCGGAAGAAAAACCCAGAACCGATCTCCTTTCTCCTCACTGAAACCAATGAAACGGCTAAAGCGAGACCCGTCCCTGGGAATACCTACCTCTTCCGCTCCCTCTGCAAGGGCAAAGGGACCTTAAAACGGAATAAACAGGGGCTTATCTATCTCGATATCGATAACAGGTTCATCTCAATGATGCTCCCCTATTTAAAAGCGCAAAACCTTGTGAGGCCCCCCTACTTCAACCTGTTTGACGCACCTAATGGGGCCCATATCCCTGTGATTCCAGCTCGTGAAGCTGCCTTCCACTATCTCGATGAAATTGGACAGCTGAATCAGGAGTTTTCTTTTGAAATCGAGGGGCTCTATTCAATGGAACCCGCCTCTTGGCCAGAAGTGGAGCAGGTCTGGTTCTTTAAACTGATTTAACCCGAATAAGAAAAAATTCTAAGAATATATATCCATAC
>CAYWDE010000122.1:0-6192 GCA_964456885.1 uncultured bacterium
TCGCTCGCCCATCCAAAAGCCATAAATCCCCCTACATAGGTGGGAACGGGAGCAATAAAGAAAGCGAGCTGTTTGAAGTGGGGCTTCCGATTTTCAGCGGTGAGGGGAAGGGCACTTTTTTGCATGAAGGGGACCCCGTTTTGGTTGACGAAGATCCCATTTGAGTTCAGGATCTTTTTGCAGTCTGCATAGAAGGGGGCGCTGAAGAGGACTTTGGCTGGCCCTTCGGGATCGTTAGAATCGCAGATGATCACGTCGAAGGTTTGTTTCGTCTCTTTCACATATTGAGCAGCGTCTTGGATAATGAGGGTTGTACGGGGATTGTCGTAGGCGCCGTTGGAGACGTTGGGGAGATGTTTTTTAGAGAGTTCGATGATTGTGGGATCGATTTCCACTTGAATGATGATATCAAGAGATTCGTGGCGGAGAACTTCGCGTAGAAGGCCCCCATCGCCCCCTCCGATAATGAGGACCGACTTGGGATTGGGGTGGGTAAGGAGGGGGACGTGGGCCATCATCTCGTGATAGATGTATTCATCTTTTTCAGTCAGTTGGATCACTCCATCAATGGTAAGAATACGACCAAAGGTTCGGTTTTGGAAGATCGCTAGATCCCAATAGGAGCTTTTCTCTTGGTGGATCATCTTTTCGACGGTGAAGGTTTGCTGCCAGTTTGGATAGAGGGTTTCTGTAACAAGTGAAGTAGCTAATAGAAGGGTGGCAAGCATAGGAATCTCCAAAAAGGGGAAAAGTGTAAGTAAACAATTTTTTTAGAGCTAGCTCTTTTTGAGCCGTAGAGAATTGAAAATGGTAAGGCAATCTCCTTGAGAAATTGGATAGTAATCGTTAATTAAATTCCAAATCTCGATGGGAGAGCTTAGGATCAACGTTCCATAGTTTATATCAAAGAGGAAATTTCCTTGGTCGGTTTTAATGAAAATTAAACCGTGGCCAGGGATTGGCTCATCGAGAATGGTTTCCTTAGGATAGAAGTCTAGCCCTAAATGATAAACACCGCTCGGTAATAATTCGGCATTTTCTTTAAATACTACTCCGCAAGGATCCTCTTTTTCGCTTGTAACGTAATAATAGGGCTGGCCCACTTTTAGCCCCATCATATGAAATGGAATGAGGTGTAGTTGTTTAAGCTTCATATGAAGATGAAAGTTTTCACCATAATCTTTTATGAATTTGGGTAGATGCGGATCCTCTAGATCGGCATCTTTTTCTCTATCTATTGCACCATAAAAAACTTGAGATAGCTGAGCTGTCAATGGAGCCCCATTCGAATAAATAGGGGCTATCTCTTCAAGAGCTTCTATAGGAGTTTTCCCCTCTTCTAATTTCTTTAGGTAGGAAAAAGCAAAGTGGGCAGATCCTCCAGCGCAGAATCCACCTTGAGGTCGCTTAATTTTTTTAGAATTGATTGTAAAATTAAATGGGGGCTTCCAGGCAAGTCTCCGATCTATTTCTTCTCCCCCATATATCCTTTTGAGCCCATCCAATTCACTTTCTCCTGCTAAAAGGGTAAGGACACCTCTAGCAGATACATTGATCGAAAAATCGATGACTCTTCCAGGAAAACGGCGCAAAGTGATTGAGGGATTTTTAGATTTGTAGAGGTGGTAGGTTGATAAAGATCTATAATATCCAGATAAATTAGATCCAAATAGATAGAAAAAGGTTGAAATAACGAGAAAAAAAATTGAGCTGATCCTATGAAAAAGGGCCTCTCCTTTGATTCTGAGAATTTGAAATCTTTGCTTACAAAAGGGGATTTTAGGCGATTCCCCAAAGCTATTTAACTCTCGTAATGTTGAATGGGATAGTGAATACATCTGTTTTTGGAATTTTTTTTAGAAAAATTATATGTTGCGAGATGTATTTATTCAATTTGAGATACGTCAGTTCTCCGGTTTGTTGAGATAGATCTCTTCTTGGTGGATCTTAATTTCAGAGTCGTTTTGGTATGAGAATGGCAAATTTTTTTGTCTTAAAATATTCGAGAGTTTCTTGACAGGCGGTAACTACTGGAGTGTAGTCTACACAGATTTTTTTCTTTAGTATAGAGGGTGTCCAATGGGCTGCTCCTGCAATCACAAAAACTCGGCGATCTGGCTTTAATTTTTCTTCAGTTTGTTGACAAAGCATCCGATTTCTAGCAGGCATATCGCTAAATAGATCGATCCCCTCTTGCCTATCTGATAGAAGAGAGGTGCCTATAATGCTTAGAGCTGATAGAGCCCCCAGCGCGATTCCTGTAATAGGTTTTACAAACAAGAATGGAATAGCTGCCATACCACTCAACACACATGTGCTGATAGCTATTTTAATTACAGGCGTAATTGTTAGATTTAAACATAGATTCTGTTGTGATAGCGGCAGGTCCCACCCAGAGGTAGCTAGAGGTTTTTCCACATATTTTATTTGATTGGAAAATTTTGGATCTAATAATTGGGCTAACACTTTTTCTGATTCATTAAAATCTTTAGGAGGTTTTTTTAATACAGCAGAAGCAGGTGCGCTATAAATACTAGTTTCAACAAGTATTTCATCTTTTGGTTCAGATAGGGCGTCAATAAGCTCCCCATTATTCTTTTGGTGTTCCTCTTTGCGGTGTACTTCCCCTAAACCAATCACTTGAGCTTCGTCAAGGTGCTCTACGTTTTTTGCTACAATGGTAAAATGTTTATCTACCATTTCCTGAATGCTTTTCCTCTGCTGGAGAAAAGCTTCCTGTTTTTTGATCAGGGGTTGGCATAGGTCTGAAATAATATTATATTGCTTCCGCTTAGCCCATGTGATGTGTGGAGCTAGTAAGTCAATTAGGTGGAAATAGACTCGATACGGGATCCGTTTCAATCCAGAAAAGCTTTCCTCTACTTTTGAGGCTATATCTAAAGAATTTAGTTGATGGTTGTTTTGTTCGCAAATTAAATTTTTTGAATCAAAACAAAAACTATTAATTCTTTCCGTTTTCATTTGTTATATATTATAACAATTGCGGTATTAATTCAATAATAACTAATTATTTTAGAGCCAGCTGTTTCTGCGGAAAAGGGCGACAGCTGTGATAGAGGCTAAGAAGGTGATCCCCATGATGATGAGGAAGGCGTAGGAGTTGCCTTGGAAGGGGAGTGCTACGTTCATCCCGTAGACTGAAGCAACTGTGGTGGGGATGGTGAAGATGATCGTGACGGCAGTGAGGAGCTTGATGGTTCTGTTGACGTCGTTTGTGAAGATGATGTGGTAGGAGTCCCGGAGGGAGCGGATGCTTTTGATGTTCACGCTGCAGACATCTTCCGATTGGTGCATGGCGATCATGATATCTTCCAGAAGATCGAGGTCCGCTTCATAGAAGTTCATGTATCTGCCAGAGGCGATGGTTTCGAGGAGGTTGCGCATCGGAACGAGGGAGGTGAGGTATTGATTGAGGATCTCTTCGTTTTTAGTGAGGACGACAATCGCATTGCTATCGACGATTTTTGGGGGCTCTTCGGAGCCTAGGATGCTGGTCCGGACCCGTTTAATGCTGTTGGTGTACTCCTGGGTGATTTTGAGGAGAATGCTGAGGATCAGTTTCGATTTTTGGGTGGTTCCGAGCGAGGTGTTGGAAGAGATGAAATTTTCGATGATCTCGCTCCGATGGGGAGAGATGGCGATGACAAAGGTGTTGGTGAGGATCATCGTGAGGGTCTCTGTGTAGAGGCCGATTTCATTATTTCCTGGGTGGCGGACGAAGAAGAGGATGTTCCCGTCGATATGTTCAATACGAGGGAGCTCAAATTTATCTAGGCTGTCTCGAATATCGTTGATATCGATGCCGGTCACTTCGGCGATCTTGGCTAGATCCTCGAAAGTGGCCTCTTTGGCATAGATCCAACTGCCAGGGCGGAAATCTCCGATCCGTTTAAATTCGTTATCGCGGACTGTCTTGAAGTAGATCTCGAGCATATTTCACGATATACCGTGAAGGGGAGATCTATTGCAACTTTTTCTCTAGTTCTTTAAGGCGTTGGACATACTCTTCCAGTTTCCGGACGAGAACTTCTTGCCTATGATACTCATTGATGGGGATCGCAGGGCTCCCCCGGTATTTTCCCGCTTTGAGCGATTTGCTGACGCCTCCGCGGGTGGCGATCAGGACGTGGTCGTCGAGCTCTACATGGCCGACGATCCCAACTTGGCCGCCGAGCATCACATATTTGCCAGTTTTTACAGAGCCGGCTACGCCCGTCTGTGCGGCGATGATGTTGTGTTCCCCAATCTCCACGTTGTGGCCGATCTGGACTAAATTATCGATTTTAGACCCTTTTTTGATGAGGGTCGTTTTAAAGCGGGCCCGATCGATACAGGTGTTGGCGCCTATTTCGACATCATCTTCGAGGACGACGATCCCAAGTTGTTCTAGCTTAATGTGGCGGCCCAATTTATCAGGAGTGTACCCAAAGCCACAGGAACCGATCACAGCGCCAGGCTGTAAGATCACCCGGTTGCCGAGGCGGCATTTTTCTCGGATTGTGCAATGGGGGTGGAGATAGCACTCTTCACCGATTTCTACTTCGAAGCCGATCGATACGTTGGGTCCGATGTAGGTGTTCGCCCCTACTTTAACGTCTCTATCGATCACTGCATGGGGTCCAACAGTTACATTTGGACCTAAAATTGCTGAGGGGTGGATTACGGCAGTAGGGTGGATCCCTGTAAATCCAGAAGTGCTCGGTTTGAGGAGAAGCTCGGCAATAGCTTGAAAGGTGCGGGAGGGGTCTTCTGATATGAGGAAATTCTTCCCTTCAGAAGGGGGAGTTTGAGGGGTGATGCAGATGACTCCCGCCTGGGATTTTTTCATCGATTCGATATAGCGGGGATTGGCGAGGAATGAGGCGTCCTGGGGGGTCGCTTCATCCAATGTATTGACGCCTGTAATAAGAGTGGAGGGATCGCCTATGAGTTGGGCGCCGCAGAGGGCGCCCAGTTCGGCAAGCGTATAGCTCATTAACCGGCCCGATCCAACGTAGTTTCTTCAGTTGCATTGAGATCGAAATTTTCGCCGTTTTCAGAGAATTTATTGGCTTTTGTATCGAGTTCGAAATTTTTATCCATTTCGGTGATGATCATGTGGGTCACATCGAGGTCGGGACGGATATAAAAGCAGGCTTCTTTATTTAAAACATAATCCAGGTGCTTCTCTGCAGCGACTTTTTCAGCGGCTTTAGAGATGTTATTATTCATTTTTTGCATCATCTGGTAGTTCGCATGGTTGAGAACTTGGTAAAATTGATTTTGATACCGGTTCAGATCTTCTTGGAGTGTTTGGAACTTTGTTTTGAGCTCTTCTTCCGCTTTAGGGGAGAGGCTATCTAGATATTCAGTATCTTCAAATTTAGTTGCAATTTCACGAAGCTCTTTCTCAGTATCTTCAATCATACCAGACATCTGCTTGCGCATCCCTTCCATGTTTTCTTGCTCTTTCTTACCGATTTTTGATTCGGTAATGCAGGTCGCAAAGTTGGCAGCGCCGATGAATGGAGGTTCAGCAGCAGTAACGGATGTCGCGCTGAGGGCGACGATAGTGGCTGCTGATAAGAAGAATTTACGCATATTTATGCTCCTTTAAATTTTGTTAAAATTGTCCACCCATTGAGAAGAAGACTTTCTGCCATTTTCCATCATGGCGGTCTTTTTTGACTAGAGGAATGCCATAGCCGACCACAATTGGGGTCCTGTTCCCGATGTCGATCCGGACGCCGCCACCTGCAGTGGGTCTAATTTGATTTAGGTCAAATTCGTCAAAATTGAGGCTACCCACATCGAGGAAGGCGAAAACGTCCAACATTTTAAAAATATCTTGGTTGTATTCCAGCGAAATGAGGGAAGAGGAGAGCCCTCCATAGGGGGTGCTGGTAGCCTGTTTTTGTCCCTGATCATTCAAGAGCTCAACAACAGGCCCAAGGAGGAACGGTTTATAACCACGGACAGTGTTCTCGCCGCCGAGGAAGAATCTTTCACTGTAGGGGACCGTCTCCTTGCTAGTCCGGCCGAACGGGACGATGTATTTAAAGTCTCCGCGGAGCTATAAGGTCCCTTTTTTCCAAACTGGTAAGTAGATCGCATTGATGAAGCTCACCTTGAAAAAGTCATACTATCCACCAATGCCTGAAACATCTGTCTCAAAATAGGATCGCCAGCCTC